>JAFDWO010000154.1 GCA_018268415.1 Actinomycetota bacterium
TCCTCGGCTTCACCGACCAGATGAGCGACTGGATGGCGGCCGCCGACGCGATGATCCACGCGACCGCCGGCCTCACCGTGCTGGAGGCCCACATCCGCGGCTGCCCGGTGATCTCCTACGGCTTCCAGGCCGGTCACCTGCGCGCCAACAACGCCGCCTTCGAACGCTTCGGGATCGCCGAGGTCGTCCACTCCGAGCACGAGCTGGAGTCGGTGCTGCGGCACGTCTCCCGCGAGCGCCGCCCGCCCGACTCCTCGTTCGCCTCGCTGCCGTCGATCGCCTCGCGGGCGCTCGCGGTGCGCCCGCGGGTGCGCCCGCAGGCGGCGTGGAGGTGGCGCACCTCGCAGGCTGCAACCGGGATCGCGGTGGCGTTCACCGCGGTGGCCCTCTTCGTCGGCATCAGCCTGGCCGCGGACTGGCTCACGCCGTACCGGGACGTGGTCAAGGTCGCCAGGCCGGTCACCAGCCGCATCCACTTCGGCACCGAGCCGGCCGCGGAAGGCAACGCCGGGCCGAAGTCCGTCACGTCCGCGAGGCCACGGCGGGAGCGGTCGCACTCGTCGCGGGTCCTCGTCGGCGCCCCCACCGTCGAAGAAGGAGCGCGGCCCCGATGATGAACCTCCTCCTCTACGCGACCCTCAGCGACAAGGTGCTCGAACCGGTGATCGAAGTCGCCACCGAATTCATCGGCTCGGCCGGCGTCGCCGCCGTCTTCGTCCTGATGACGCTGGAGTCCGCCTGCATCCCGATCCCCAGTGAGGCGATCATGCTGTTCGCGGGCTTCGCCGTGTCCAAAGGCGAACTGACCCTCTTCGGCGTCGTCGCCGCGGGCGTGCTCGGGAACCTCGCGGGCTCGTCGATCGCCTACGCGGTCGGCTACTACGGACGGCTCGACCTCCTGGACCGCAACCGCCTCATCCACATCAACCAGAAGCACCTGAAGTGGGCCGACGACTGGTTCGCCCGGTACGGGACCTGGGCCGTCTTCTTCAGCCGCATGCTGCCGATCGTCCGCACCTTCATCTCGCTGCCGGCGGGCGTCGCCAGGATGCCGTTCTGGCGCTTCCTCACCGTCACCCTGCTCGGCTCGATCCCCTGGGTCCTTGCCCTGGCGCTGCTCGGCAAGGGCGTCGGCGCCAACTGGGAACACTGGCGCCACAACCTCGGTTACCTCGATTACGTGGTCGCGGCGGCGATCGTCGTCGGGATCGTCTACTGGATCGTCAAGCGGCGGCGCGCCCGCCGGGCCGACCCTGAGCCCGCCAGGACCAACTGATGCTGACCTACCTGCAGGCGGTCGTGATCGCCGTCGTCCAGGGCGTCACCGAGCTCTTCCCCGTCTCCAGCCTGGGCCACTCGGTCCTCGTCCCGGCCTGGATCGGCGGTGAATGGGAGACCCTGGTCACCCAGTCCTCACAGGCCGGCAGTGAGGAATCCTTCTACCTCGCCTTCATCGTCGCCCTCCACGTCGCCACCGCGCTGGCGCTGCTCTTCTTCTTCCGCGCCGACTGGGTGCGGATCGTCCGCGGCTTCTTCCGCAGCGCCGGCCGCAGCCTCCGCGAGCGCCGCTTCCTGGTGCTCGACAGCGACGAGCGGCTCGCCTGGATGATCATCCTGGCGACGATCCCCGTTGGCATCACCGGGCTGGCGCTCGAGCACGTCTTCCGCACCATCTTCGCCAAGCCGGTCGCCGCCAGCGCCTTCCTCTTCGTCAACGGCCTGATCCTCCTCGCCGGTGAGCGGCTGCGCCGGCGGGCGCAGGAAATGCCGCCGGAGAGGGTCCCGGTGGTCCCGGGACAGCCGCTGCCGAGCCACGGCGCCAGCGGTTCGCGCTCCGCCGAGGAGGTCGAGGAGGCCTATCAGTCCGACGTGCGGATCTCCGGCATGCCATACCTCGACGGGCTGATCATCGGCGCTTTCCAGACCTTCGCCCTGTTGGCCGGCATCAGTCGCTCGGGGATCACGATGGTCGCCGGGCTCTGGAAAGGCCTCTCCCACGAGGACGCCGCCCGCTTCGCCTTCCTCCTGGCCACGCCGGTGATCCTCGCCGCCGGCGTGCTCAAGGTGCCGAGCCTCTTCGGCAGCGCCGGCGAACACATCCACGGCCAGGTCGCGGTCGGCTTCGTCGTCTGTGGCATCGCCGCGTACATCTCGGTCCGCTTCCTGGTCCGCTATTTCGAGCGCTACACGCTGAGGCCGTTCGCGATCTACTGCCTGATCGCCGGCGGCGTGAGTCTGATCCGGTTCGCGATCTTTTAGGGAGGGCAGCGATCTGTGGCCGGGGTGGCCGTCCGTGTTGCGACGGGGCCCCAGGCCGTCCCGCCGTCCCCGAGATCGCGCCGCTGTTCCTTATGCGCCTATGAGGCACATAAGGAACAGCGGAAGGGCGGGACCGTCGAGAGGGGCCGGGCGCGACTCGTGGGCGTGGCGCCCGTCCGAGTTGCGGCGCGACCCCGGCCCCCGCACCCGTCCGAGATGGTCCCGGGCGCCTCATGGCGCTCCTGGCAGGCTGTGAGCGCCATGAGGCGCCCGGGACGGGAGGGGGTCGGGGGAAGGCGGGCACAGGGACGTGAGGGGGTCGTGAAAAAGACGACACGGGGACGTCACGAGGTCGGACTTCCGTGACGGGTATGCCCGAGGGTGGGGTAGGCGTGGCGGATCTCGGGTCCCGGGGACCCGAGATCTTCCGCGGAGATCCCTGATCGGTGGAGGGACCCGGGAGGGGGAGGCGTGGGCCTCCCCGACGCCTCCGTGGTTCGAAATGGGTGTATGGCGACCATTTCGAACCACGGAGATCCCCGACCGGTGGGGCGGGTCGGAGAAGGGGGCCCGGGAACGCGCTGCGTGCTTTGACCCCCCTATACGGTGGAAAACCCACGCAGCGCGTCCGTGACGGTTGGACAACACGGGAGGAGGCGTGGAGTTCCCTACGTCTCCGTGACGGGGTCTCCCTTCCGTGACGGTCCCGTGACGGATCCGTGGCACTCCCGTGGATCTCACGTGGGCCTTTCTCCACCGCTTTCATACCCGGCCGTCTCGGCCACGGCCACAGCCTGCCAGGGCCGTGGCCGAGACGGCCGCATCCCTTGCCGCCATGGGAGACAGCTCGAGGGGGTTCCTGCGGCCTGGGCGCCCCTTCGCGACCGCTGCGAGCGTGAGCTCGAGGAGCTTGGCTTCCACCGTTTCTTTGCATCCATGAGACGGCTGCCTGGCACCGTGGCGCGGTCCGTCCGTGAGTGAAAGGAAAGTCTTGATGAGGTGAAGGTCCTCGCCGCGTTCGTCGCGGCGATATTGGAGGCCGTCCGAGTCCGCGGATCCAGGCCCTCTGTGAGGGAGAGGTCACGGGTCCGTGACGAAGACGCCGGGGACGTGACACCTCCTGGCCCTCGCGGGCCGGGATCGGGGGACCGGGACGTGTCACGCCCTCCTGGCCCTCGCGGGCCGGGATCGGGGACCGGGACGTGTCACGCCCTCCTGGCCGTGACGGGCCGGGATCGGGGACCGGGACGTGTCATGCCCTCCCGCCCCACGGGCCGGCGATCGATGCCTGAAAGTGCGCTGCGTGCATTGGGGCTCTTATGGGGCCCAAATGCACGCAGCGAGAACGCAAAGCATGAGGAAGACGGGGGGAATCGTGGAGTTCCCGACTTCCTCCGTCGAGGTCCCGGTTCTGGTCGGCGGCCGTTGAACCCCCTCCGTCGCCGCTGCGTATCACCCGCGTTGCGCGATTCAGATGAGCGAGTGAAAGGGGTCGTGATGAGACGACTTGCTTCAGTGGCTGTGATGGCGACGCTGGGGGCCGCCGCTTTCGCTGGATCGTCGATCAGCGGTGCTGCGCCACCCGGCGGCGCCATGGGGTCGGCCTTCCTGGCGCCCCTGCGGACCGTGTCGACGATCGCCTCGACCGTCCCCGCCAACGGCGACGTGAATCCCTACGGGATCGTCCGCGTGTCGCAATCGACCGGCCGACTGCGCGCGGGCGACCTGCTGATCAGCAACTTCAACGACAAGGCGAACGCCCAGGGGACCGGCACGACGATCGTGGAGATCAGCCCGGCCGGCAAGCGGTCCCTCTTCGCCACCGTCAACGCGGCTGCCCTGCCCGGCAAGTGCCCCGGCGGGGTCGGCCTGACGACCGCGCTCACCCTGCTCCCCGGCGGTGACGTGGTGGTCGGCAGCCTGCCGACGACGAATGGCAAATCGGCAACCGCGAACGTCGGCTGCCTGATCGTGCTCGACAGTCAGGGCAAGCCGCTCAGCACCATCTCCGGCCCGAACATCGCCGGCCCCTGGGACATGACGTCGACGAGCAAGGGCGACACGTCCACCTTGTTCGTGAGCAACGCCCTGGTCGGCGGCCCGACCAAGGGGGTGCAGAGGAACTCGACCGTCGTGCGCCTCGAGCTGCGCACCTCCCCCGACGCCGCGCCGCAGGTGATGAACGAACAGGTCATCGCCGCGGGCATCCGGCGCCGCGTCGATCCGGAAGCGCTGGTGATCGGCCCGACCGGCCTGGCGCTCGCCAAGAACGGGACGCTCTACCTCGCCGACACCCTCTCCAACCGGATCGCCGCGATCCCTCAGGCGTCGACCCGCACGTCCCCGGTCATGGGTGGCGGTACCACCGTTACCAGCGGCGGCAAGTTGCGCTCACCACTCGGCCTCGCGCTCGCCCCCAACGGCGACATCCTCACCGCCAATGCCGGCAACGGCAACATCGTCGAGACGACCCCCACCGGCAAGCAGCTGTCGGTCCGGACCGCCGACAAGGAAACGGGCGCCGGTTCCCTGTTCGGATTGCTGGTCAAGCCGAACGGCAAGGGAGTCTTCTACGTCGACGACGGAGACAACACGCTGCGGCTGCTGCACTGAGGCTCGGCCATCCCAAAAGCCCTATCGCCCTCTGGCCTGCCGGTCGCCCTCGCCGTCCCAATCCAGCGCGCGGCGGCGGGCGGCCGGCAGCTTGCTGACGATCAGGTCGTAGGAGTCCTCGATCATGTCGCGGATCGCGGGGTCGCCCAGGGCGCCGCCGATCAGGACCGTGTTCCAGTGCACCTTGTTGAGGTGATAGCCGGGCGTCACCTCCGGGTGGGCGGCGCGCAGGGACTCGGCGAGGCGAGGATCGCACTTGAGACTGACCTGGAGCGGCGCGGCGTCGAGGCGGGAGAGGGCGAACATCTTTCCCTCGACCTTGAAGACCGAGGTCAGGGGGCCGAAGGGGAAGGTCTCCTCGGCGCCGGTGAAGGTGAGGCAGTGGTCGCGCAGCTCGTCGGCGGTCATGGCCGCGGTCCGGCGCTCACCACGCGGATGAAGCGGATCGGCAGGCGCCGTTCGAGGTCGGAGGCGGCGCGCGCGCCTTCCGCGTCGTCGTCGCGCGGACCGGTGGCGAGGATGACCTCGTCGGCGGGGAACTTGCGCAGCGCGTCCTCGACGGCGAGGACGAGATCGGAGTCGCCGATCGCGGTGCGCGCGTCGAGGTGCTCGCGGTGGAGGCTCTTGACCGTCACCTCCAGAGTGTGACGCGCCTCCGCCCGGGCGCGGCCGGGGTCGCTCGTCCAGCGGGCGAGGAAGGTGGAGTGGGCCGGGGCGAGGGCGAGGACCTGCGTCGGCCGACCGTCCGGCGCCGCTGCCGCCATCGCGATCTGATCGGCCGCCTGCACGTCGGTGACGGGCGCGCTCAGCGCCAGCAGCACGCGGTGGGTGTCGTCGAGCGCGGGCCGGGTCTCGATCGCCTCGCGCGGCCGGGTCCGGGAGGCCACCGCCACGACCGCGATCGCCAGGACGATGGCGAGGAGGACGGCGAGGCCCGGCCCGCCCACGATCGCGGCCGCGATCGTGGGCACGATGATCACCGCGACGGCGACCGGAAGCCAGAGCGGTTTGAGGATCCCGTGTGGGTCCACGGCCTCCGTGTACCCCCATCGGGGCCGGACCGAACTGGTCGCGCCGCCCGCCCCTCTCGATCGATTGCCGACCTACCCCCGCCAATCGGCAGAGGGAGCTACTTGTCGGGATATCCCGACACGGTGGCGACCGTCCTCGGCGACCAGGTGAGCCGGCGGACCGCGGGGACGGCAAGCAGGGCAACGATCGAGGCGATGAAGAGCCCGAACGCGACCCAGAGCGAGGTGTGGATGCCGATCGCCCCCGACAGCGGCCCCCAGACCGCGAGCCCGACCGGGTAGAAGACGAACGAGCCGAACCAGTCGTAGGAGCTGACCCTCGACAGCGAGCTCGCCGGGACCTGGCGCTGCAACGTCGATTCCCAGACCGACATCCCGAGCATCAGGCCGACCCCCGAGAGGAACGCGGCCAGGATGAGGAGCGACACCACCGAGGTGGCGGCGAGGAAGCCGAGCGGCAGCGCGAAGAGCGCCTCGCTGAGCCCGACGAAGACCAGCGGGCGCACGGGCCTGGCCCGGGTGGCAAGCAGGCTTCCCGCCAGGGCCCCGACGCCGACCGACGCCAGGATGGTGCCCCACACCGCCGCCCCGCCGAGGTCACGATCGGCGACGACCGGGCCCAGGGCGCTCCACGCCCCCCAGAACAGGTTCGCGACGGCGAAGTAGGCGACGCACGCCCAGACCCAGGTGCGGGAGGAGAAGACGGCCCAACCGTCGCGGAGGTCGCCGAGGAAGGAGCTCGACCGGGGCATGGCCCGCCGGGGAAGGCGCAGCATCAGGAGGCAGGCGGCGCTCACCGCGAAGGTGACGGCGTCCGCGGCGATCGCCCAGCCGGCACCGGCGCCCGCCACCAGCAGCCCCGCGAGCAGCGGCCCGAGGATTTCTCCGGCCGAGGATCCGCTCGATCGCAACGCGTTCGCGGGCTGCAGCTCCGCGGGCGGGACCACTTCGGGGATCAGGCCGATCGAAGCCGGCCCGAAGAAGCCGCTGGCCGCGCCACCGACACCGGCCAGGAGCGCGAGCGTCCACACCTGGGCGACGTCTCCGATCAGCAGGGCCGCCATTGCTCCCTGGCTCGCGACCCGGACCAGGTCGGCGGCGACCATCACCGCGCGGCGGGACACCCGGTCGGCCACCGCGCCGCCGATCAGGGCGCAGCCCGCGGACGGGAAGATGCGGGCGGCGAGCACGATCCCGACCGCCGAGGGCGAGCCGCCGATCTGCAGCACCGCGAAGGCGAGCGCCACCGTGACCATGCGGTCGCCGAGCACGGAGACCGACTGGGCGGTGAACAACAGCCGGAAGTCGCGCCGCCGAAGCACGTGCAGGCTCTCTGGCAGCTTTGCCACAAGAAGAACCTATTGATCGACGCGCCATGCGCCGGTGAGGCGGACGCAGGGGGCCTACCTACCTCGCGCCTGCTCCAGGTTCGACCGGTGCGGGCCGGCGAGCCAGTCCGCGCGCTCCAGGCGCGGGTCGGCCGGCTCCTCACCCCGCCGCAGCGCGTCGACGTAGGCACGGTCGGCGGCGAGGCGCGCCGCCACCTGGGGGCCTGCGGCGACGGCACCGTGCCCGGGGACCACGATGTCGACGTCCGCGGCGGCGTCGGCCAGCCGGTCGAGCGCCGCCCCGTAGGCGCCCACCTGATCGTCCTGGCGAAAGTCGAAGAGCGGGATGAGGACGTCGGAGAGCATGTCGCCGGCAAGCAGGACGCGGCGGTCGGCGAGGAGGATCGCGGCGTGGCCGACGGCGTGCGCCCGGTGCTCGATGACCTCGCCCGGCACGGGTCCGCCGTCCGCGGGCAGCGGGGTGACGAGGGCGACCAGCTCGAGCGGGATGCCCGTCGCGCTTTCCTCCGCCATCGCCTGCGCCCGCTCTCGCGCTTCGCCGGCGAGCCGCGCACAGGCGGGGGTGCCGTAGCGGGGGACGTCGCCGAGCCGAGGGTGCCAGAGCAGGTGATCCCAGTGGGGATGGGTGGAGAACCCGGCGACCACCGGGATGCCGAGCCCGGCGACCTCGTCGGCGAGCTCGTCCAGCTCGGCGCCCTCGATGCCGGGATCGATCACGACCAGGCCCTCCTCGCCGCGCACCACGATGGAATTGGTCCAGACCCACTCGCTCTGGCGGACCCAGACGCCATCGGCCACCTGCTTCAGCTTGCTCATCTCACTCCGATCGGTCGGTTGCGATGCTGGGACTCCGGTCGACGGCCAAACTCATCGGCCTCAGCTCGCGAGGAGCCGCAGCACCCCGAAGGCGGTCAATGCCACCCCGAGGACGACGGCCAGCGGGGCGACCACGACCGGCCAGCGGTTCAGGACCCTGTCCCTGATCCGGTTGAGGAAGCCGGACGCCCGGGGACCCATCACGGCGCAGACGATCGAGATCCCGATCAGCGGCAGGATGTAGACGACGTTGTAGATGCCGAGCAGCACCACCTTGCCCGGTAGGGAGGCGCTCGAGCCGACGATGATGCTGATCGCGGCGAAGTAGGGGAACGCGGTGACCAGTTCGACGCCGGCGATCCCCGCTCCCATCAACACCGCCGATTGGCCCCCGACCGGGCTCTTCTTCTCCTTCTTCGTCCGCGGCGATCGCCGGTCCGTCAGGGCCTTGCGTTTGACCCAGATCGCCAGGCCTCCCAGGGCGAGCGACACCCCTCCGGCGATGATCAGCGCGTACTTGACCTCGGAGCTCAGCCGCGGGAGCAGCGAGCGGACGAGCTCGGCGAGCCCGAGCATGATCAGCACGCCGCCGACCAGCGTCACCGCGAACACCGACACCGCGAACATGACCGTGCGCCGCACCGGGTTCCGTCCGGCGACCAGATAGAGGTCGGCGAGGATCAGCGAGGGATTGATCGAGTCCGGCAGCGCGATCGCCGACACCACCAGCGCCAGGCTAAGGATGTCCTGCATTCGTCATGAGGTCGGGGGTCATCGGTGGTGGGGCGGGCTCGGTTGCCGGGCTCGCGTCAGGTCTATTAAATGGGATAGCGCCATGGGTCCTGAACTCGTCTACGAGAAGTTCGTCCTGCGCCTCGACGGGCCGGTGCTCGAGGCGATGGGGGCGGAGATCAAGGGCGTCCTCCGCCTGCACGTGAACTTCGCCCAGGCCTCGCTCACCCCGAAGAAGGACGGGATGCTCGAGGTGTACGTCGATGACGGCGGCGCGCTCGACCGGCCGCTGTTGCAGCCGGAGATCAGCGGGATCTGGCGGGTCTGGCGGTACGAGGTCCCGGCGGCCGAGGAAGCGGCGCTCGCCGAGTTCTTCGCCGAGGCCGAACGTCGACGGTCGACGCCGCGGTGAGCGGGGCATGGAGCTGAACGGCAAGGTCGCGATCGTCACCGGTGGTGGTGGCGGGATCGGGTCGGCGCTGGCGCGGGCGGCGCTCGATGCCGGGGCCAAGGTTCTGGTGGCAGACCTCGACGGCGACGCCGCGGCGGCGGCGATCGCCGGCGTCGACGGTGATCGTGCGCTCGCGGTCGGCGCCGACGTCAGTGACGAAGCGGCGCTCCAGGGGATGATCGACCGGGCCGAGGCGGAGCTCGGGCCGGTCGACGCCTTCTTCGCCAACGCCGGCGTCGCCACCGGCGCCGAGCTCGGCGCCGCGGACGAGTGGGAGCTGGCGCTCGACGTCAACCTGATCGCCCACGTGCGGGCGGCGCGACTGCTCGTGCCGCGTTGGCTCGAGCGCGGCGGCGGCTACTTCGTCACCACCGGCTCGGCGGCGGGCCTGTTGACGCAGATCGGCTCGGCACCCTACGCCGTGACCAAGCACGCGGCGGTCGGCTTCGCCGAGTGGCTCTCGGTCACCTATGGCGAGCGGGGCGTCCGGGTGAGCTGCCTCTGCCCGATGGGGGTGCGGACCGCGATGGTCGAAGACGGCTTGGCGTCCGACGATCCCGCCGCCCGCCTCGCCGCCCGTACGGTGACGACGGCGGGGGCGGTGCTGGAGCCGGAGGAGGTCGCGCGGGTGACGCTCGCCGCCATCGCCGACGAGCGCTTCCTGATCCTCCCCCACCCCGAGGTCCTCGAGTTCTACCGGCGCAAGGGCGCCGACTACGACCGCTGGCTGGACGGCATGCGCCGCCTGCAGCGCCAGGTCGACCAGGCCCCCTGATTCCACACTTCAGTCGGGGCATCAACACGAGGTCGCCAACTGCGGCGGCCTGATCCACGCCGACGCCGAGCGGCTCGGCGAGGGCGGCGGCGAGCACCTCGAGAGGTCGCTTGCCGAGGCGGAGCGCCGTACCCTCGACGTCCTGGCGGAGGCGATCGCCACCGATCGCCTGCCGACCGAGATCGCCGAAGAGCGGGCCTGGTCACGGATCCACGGCACCGTCTGAGAGCAGCAGCGAGGTGTGTGAGCCGGCCCGCGGGCACGGTTCTTCGGCGCGGGGCTCGAGCGGCGGGAGTGGGCTCAGGCCCGGAAACGCGCTGCGTGCATTTTCCACGCCATGGGGTGGAAAATGCACGCCACGTGATCACCGCGTCCGAGGGACCCGGGAGGAAGCGGAGCTCTGCCCCCGAAACCCTGCGGTACGGGACGCCCTCAGGCCGACGCGACGAGGCCGCGGCCGACGGCGACCCGCCCGAAGGCCTCGACCACCCTGGGATCGAACTGGGTGCCCGCGCCCCTCTCCAGCTCTTCCATCGCCCGGGCCGGGACCATGCCGACCGCGTGCGGCTGCTCGGAGACCATCGCCGCGTAGGCCGCGCAGACGGCGACCACGCGGGAGCCGAGCGGGATCTGCTTCTCCGCGAGGCCGTCGGGGTAGCCGCCGCCGTCCCAGCGCTCGCCGATCGAGCGCACGAGGCGGGCGACGGGGACCAGGGCCGCGGCGGAGCCGATGATCCGCTCGCCGATCAGGGGGTGGCGGCGGATGAACTCCCACTCCGGCTCCTCGAGCGGGCCGGCCTTGTTCAGGATCGCGTCCGGGACCGCCATCTTGCCGACCTCGTGGAGCTGCGCGGCGCGGCAGGTCTCGTCGCGCTCCTCGGCGGACATCCTCAGGTCCTCGGCCACGGCAAGCGCCAGCTCGCCCAGGTCGATCGCCTGTTCGGCGAGGTCGGGCTTGCGTTCGCGCAGGGCCGTCAGCAGCACGTCGCGCGATTGGGAGCCCGCCGAGGTCCGCTCGCTCACCTTGTCGGCATACATGCGCCGGTCGGCGAGCTGCATCGCGTCTTTGACCGTTCGCGCCTCGCTCGGAATCAGGACGCTGCCCTGCGAGGCGGAGATGTCGAACCCCTCGCCGCTCTCCTTCAACGCGTCCAGGGCGCCGGCGACGATCGGATCGACTTCTGCCGGGCTGCATTCGGCCAGCAGGCAGAACTCGTCACCGCCGAGGCGGTAGGCGCGTCCGTGTGCGCCGGCGAAGCGATCGAGGCGCGCGCCGAGGCGAGCCAGCAGGGCGTCACCGGTCGGATGGCCGAAGGTGTCGTTGTAGAGCTTGAAGCCGTCGAGGTCGAACATCGCCAGGAGGTGGGAGTTGCCCGGTGCCGGCGGCCGCGTCACCGTGGTCGTCAGGTCGGCCATCAGGGCGCGCCGGTTGGCGAGGTCGGTCAGCTCGTCGGTTGTCGCCTCGCGCTCGGAGCTGGCGAGGCTCTCGCCCGCCCGGCGCAGCGCCAGCGAGAGCCGCGCGATCACCAGCAGCAGCGTCGCGAACGCCAGTACTTCGGCGGCGGCGGGGAGGTGCGTGATCCGTTCGGCAGCCAGCACGCCCATCGCCAGGAGCGCCGCCGCGACCGGGACCGCCGCGACGCGCATGCCGCGCGGCACCACCCGCCGGGTCGCGGGCGGGCGCACCCAGGCGGCCCCGGCCAGGAGCAGCGCCCCGAACGGCCAGGCGACGTCGAGGATGCCGCCTTCGACGTAGGTGCCCTGCGCCGACTCGAGCAGGTAGGCGATGTCGGAGGCCGCCAGCACGACCATCCCCGCGCCGAGGAGCGACCAGGTGGCGCCCGGGCGCCAGCCGGTGAAGGCGGCCGCCGTGCCGACCAGCGTCAGCAGGGTCAGGTCACAGATCGGGTAGGCGAGGTTGGTCGCCGTTTCGAGGCTGGAGCCCGTATGGGATGCGGCGGCGATCGGCCCGAGCGCCAACGCCGCGGTCAGGGCGGCGACGGCGAGCCCGGCGATCAGCCCGTCGAGCCAACGGGTGAAGGGGAAGGTGCCGATCCGCTCGCGCAGGAGGACGATCAGGCCCGCGTAGGTGAGCGGGTAGAAGAGAAGGTAGCCGGCGTCGGCCGGCGAGGGGATCGGCACCGATCCCGAGATCGAGACGGCGGCCTCGTAATAGATTTCCCCGCCCGTCCACACAAGGAGGCCCGCCCCGATCAGGAGCCAGGCGGTGCGCTCGCGGCGCACGAGGGCCGAGCGGGCCAGGCACGAGGCAGCCGCGCCGGCCATGACCCCGCAGTAGACCCACACCGTGAAGAAGGCCGATGCCCCGGTGCCGAGGATCGTGTAGAGGGCAAAGGCGCAGAAGCCGAGCACGATCAGGGCGCCGGCCGAGCGCAGGACCAGGCGTCGGTTTGAACTTAGTTTGACCACAGCTCTCTCTACATCGAGCCGAGCGGCCAGAAACTTGATGGTGGGACGTCTCTGGCGGGCCAAAGCCTCGAGCCGCTCAGGCATCCCTCCCCTCGGGGTGCGGCGCGAGCGCGAATCCCCGGGCGGTGACCACGTAGAAGAGGGCGACGAAGAGGAAGAGGCCCATCGCCAGGAGCGGGGACAGGCAGGCGACGCCGATCCCACCGGTGTAGATCGCGACTCCGAGGGCGCCACGGAGGCGCTCGCGCCGCGCCCAGGCCGCGGTGTAGGGAGGGCACAGCAGCTCCGGTCGACGCGCCAGGCGTTCCCAGAAGAGGATCCACGGGACGGTCGCCAGCATGAAGATGAGCGCGTAGGTGGCGGTTGCCACCTTGGCGGCCTCCGAGGAGAGCCCGCCCGCCAGCGCCGCCGCGACCAGGGCGTTCGCGAACGGCGTCAGGCCGATACCGAGCAGGATCGCGAGGTTGACCCACTGCAACTTCTGGTCGACGAGGCGCACGTGGGTGAAGAGGGCATGGTGGTTGACCCACATGTAGGCGACGGAGAGGAACGTTGCCAGGTAGGAGAGGTATGAGGGCCACTGGGCGAGGAGGGCCTGCAGCGCCCCGCCCGCCTGTTGTCGCTCGGCGGTGCCGGGCACGTGCAGGTTCAGCACGAGCAGGGTGATCACGATCGCGAAGATCCCGTCGCTGATCGTCTCGGTGCGTCCCGGCGGCGTCAGGCCCGAGTCCAGTTCCTCCTCCGACGGGCCGGGCCCGATGACTGGCGTAAGGGAGGCCATGCCCCAGATAACGGCCGATCCGCAGGGTTCGTGAGACTGCGGATTCTCGTCGGGAGAGATCGCCCGGATGACGATGGAAGGGAGTCCTGCCCCGAGACGAAGCCACTCGTGGGGAAGGCGGGCACAGGGACGGGAGGGGGTCGTGGGGAAGGCGCCTGCCGGGACAGGAGGGGGTCGTGAAAAAGACGACACAGGGATGAGGGGAGACACAGGGACGGGGGAGGTCGGACTTCCGTGACGGGTCCGTGCGGGAGGGGCCACACCCCGCCCCGATCGGTGACGAAGACGCCGGGAACGTCACCCTCCCGGGACCCTTCGGTCCCTTTCCGGGCCGGAGAAGAGGGCCCGGGAACGTGCTGCGTGCATTGACCCCCCTATACGGTGGAAAACCCACGCAGCGCGTCCGTGATGGTTGGACAGCACGGGAGGAGGCGTGGAGTTCCCTGCGCCTTCGTGACGAGGTCCCGGTCCGGTGAGGGTCCCGTCACACTCGCGACCTTCCCGACGTCTCCGTGAGCAGATCCCTCCTCCGTGACGGTCCCATCACACCTTCCGGCCCCCGGAGGCCGGGATCGGGGGGGTCCGTGGGACGCGCGTCGAGTTTTGGTTGCTGAGCAACCGAAACCAAACACGGAGATCCTTGAGCAATCGGAGGGTCGGGAGGAAGGGTGACGTTCCCGGCATCTTCGTGACCAGATCCCCTTTCCGTGACGGTCCCGTCATACCTCCCGGCCCCCGGGGCCGGGATCGGGGGGATCCGTGGGAGCCCCGTGTCCCTCGGGCGAGGGATCCGCCCGCACCCTCCCCTGGGGCCTTCCGTGCTTCCCCCCGCCCCGCTCCCCGCACCCTCGGCCGTCTCGGCCACGGCCACAGCCTGCCAGGGCCGTGGACGAGACGGGCGCATCCCTTTCCGCGGCGGGCGGCAGCTTCAGGGGTCTCGCCCCTTCCGCCGTGGGCGACAGCTCGAGGGGACCGGGGCCGGCCCACCGGCGCGATGTTGCGGGACGGACCTGATCGCCGATGGCGACGTGTACACCTGGAGTGAGCACATGGTGACCTTCGCCGACAAGGTCGTCCCGATGCCGGCGTCGGACCCCACCGACATCACCTGCCTGATCGGCTGTGCCGTCCTGACCGGGGCCGGTGCCGTGCTGCACACCGCGGAAGTCGAGGCCGGCCGATCGGTGGCCGTGATCGGTGCCGGCGGCGTCGCCCTCGACGCGGTCGGCGCCCCGACGACCGTCCTCCAGATCCTCGAAGCGCTCAAGCAAGGCGGGCGCGAGAGCGGACAACCAAGGCGGCGCCGCGGTCCTCCTCGGCGTCCCCGTCGCCGACGTCTCAATCGGCCTGAACACCATCCTCCTCTGCCAACGGCACTACTGTGGAAGCCTCGGTGCCACCGACCCGGACGCCGACTCCCCCTCTTCCTCGACTGGGTGCGGGAAGGCAAGTTCCCCCTCGCGAAGCTGGTGACCAACCGCTACTCCCTGGACCAGGTCGATGAGGGCCGCCTCGCCCCTGGAAGACGGACAGATCCCCGGCCGCGCGATCATCGAGTTCTGAGGGTCGTCCCGCACGGCTTGAGTCTGCCCGACCAACTGGGGAGAGGTGGAGCGGGCTTGTCGGTGCGGATCAGTCGGTCGCGGGTGGCGTGACCGGGCCGAGCGGGACCGAGGTGGACGAAGATGCCGTGGCCGGTCTGGCGCTTGCGCGGATGACGGTGAGGGGGAGCGACTTGGTGAGTGCTTTTTCGCCCCGTGGTTGGAAGGTGGCGGCAAGCTTGTAGGCGCCGGGTCGGAGTGCCTTCGGGACCTTCAGGGCGAGGCCCGCGGTGCCGGGCTTGGTGGCGACGAGGGTCCCGCGGGAGATCCGCGCGGAGCCTTTCAGGAGGGTCAACTTGAGCGAGCCGGGGCGGCCGAAGGTCACGTTGAGCTTGAGTGGGGACTGGCCGGCGCGGAACGACTTCGGCGCCGTGATCTTGAGCTTGCCCAGCGTCGCCGATCGGGTCCCGCCGCCGCCCGCCTGACTGATCGCGCCCGGCGAGAGGGGTGCGACGGCACTCGCCGCACCACCGGCGGTGACCTGGCCGGAATCGAGCGCGGGGGAGCCCGGCGGCGTCCACGTCCCGGCACCCGTCCCCGGGAGCGGGGAGCCGCCGCTCCCTTTCGTGCCGCCTTCGCCTTTCGTGCCCCCGCCGCTCCCACCGCTCGAGCCGCTGCCGGGCGCGCTGACCGTGATCGTCACCGCGGCGCTGCCGCTGTTGCCGACGCCGTCGGCCGTGGTGGCCCGGGCGGTGAACGTACCCGCCTGCGTATAGGTGTGGGTCGGGGCGGCACCCGAGCCGTGTCCGGTGTTGTCGCCGAAGTCCCAGTCGTAGTTGCCGCTCGTCCCGGCCGGGTCGGTGGCGGACGCCCCGAACTTGACGAGCTGCCCGGTCGTCACGCTTGCCGCGTCCGCCGTCACCGTCACGGCCGGCCCGGTCGTGTCCACGGTGACGTCGTCGCAGGCAGGCGCCGAGAGGTTGGCCGTGGTGGAGTTCGCGGTGCCGTTCCAGGCGATGGTGGGGCTGTCGGGGACCGCCGAGTCGGCGCTGATCGCGCAGACGGTATAGCGGCCCTCGCCGGGCACGTTCAGCGTGCAGGAGAAGGTGTTGGTGAGGTTGGCCGGGTAGTGCCCCATGTCGTTGGGGACGGTCGGCACGCTGCACACGGAGGACACTTCGTTGGGGCTGCACTGGGTCGGGTAGGTCGCGGCGCAGACCCAGTTGGAAGCGGTCCCGTTCGGGCCCTGCCAGGGCGGGCTGATCGCGTCCTGATAATCGATGCGGACGGGGACCGAGAGGGTGTTGACGCGCGCCGCGTCCGCCGCCAGATGGACCCCGATCGAGGGTTTCGAGCGGTCGATCGTGCTGGTCGGGCAGAGCACGTACTGGCCACCGGCCTGGGGCTCGGTCTGCCAGATCACTCCGCCGGTGTTGTGGTAGGCGGCCAGGCAGACCCGGTAGGTGTTGCCGTCCGGGGGGATCCAGCCTTCCGAGTAGACGACCTCGTTGAAGGCTTTCGTGCCCGCCGGCAGGTTCGCGGTGCAAAGCGAGCCCGAGACGCCCGGCCCGCCGAAGGCGCCCTCGAGGACCTGTTCGCCGCCCGGAACCACCTGGGTGGTCACGATGCACGCCCGGTATTCGGTGTAGTAGGTCGGCTTTTCCACCGAGAAGTAGAAGTGGTTGTTGCCGGCGGTCTTCGTGAACACCGGCTCCGGCGCGGCGGTGACCGTCGCCGAGGCCGCCGGGACGAACGCGGCCAGAGCGAGGCAGCAGATGAGGAGCGCCGCCGGGAGGCGGCCGATCGATCTTTGGACGAGCACACGGCGCACGCTCCCTATCCGAGCACGCCGACGCCCGAGCGCGCATCGGTGGAACCACGGGTCTACGAGGACGGCCTCATGGCCGTGACATCGGGTACATTCGGCGCGTGCTGTCCGTCCAAGGTGAAAGCAACGAGGCGCTCGTCCTCGACGGCGAGTGGTTCGAAAAGCAGCGCGGCGGTGACCCCAAGAGCCGCCTTCCGACCGCCTCCTTCAAGAGCGCCGAGTGGAAGGAATTCGAGAAGCGCACGAAGTTGATCGGCGGCAAGAAGGTCAAGATGGTCCAGGTCACCCTCACCTTCGAGCAGCCGCCCTTCGTCGGCTTCGTCACCGAGGCCGAGAAGCGCCCCCAGCTCGAGGCGATCGTCGCCGAGCTGGAAGCCGCGGGCGCGGGCTGAGCGCGGGCCTGCGGGGCCTCATCCCCGGGGGTCTGGACTTGACCCGACGCCGGTGAGATAGTCGAACCCGGTGAGCGCGGGGCAGGCGCCCTGCGGCTCCCTCTCATGCGATGGCTCAGACCGCGACCAGAACCCCACCGGTGAACCTGGATTCCGCGGCCGCGGAAAGGGCGGCCGCAGGTGGCGCGGCCCGCAAGCAGACGCCTCGCTCCAGCCACGCGGAGTGGCAGCCCGCGAAGGGTCGGAAGGATCCGGTGAAGGTGCTCGAAGGCCAGGCCGAGAACCGGCTCCCGGAGCTGGTGCCGATCCGCTATGGGAGGATGCTCGCCTCGCCCTTCGCCTTCTTCCGGGGCGCCGCGGCGATCATGGCGATGGACCTCGCGAAGACCCCCGACTCGGGATTCCGCGTCCAGGCATGCGGCGATGCGCACCTTTCCAACTTCGGCGTCTTCGCCGCCCCGGATCGCCGTCTGGTCCTCGACGTCAACGACTTCGACGAGACCCTGCCGGCACCTTGGGAGTGGGATGTGAAGCGCCTTGCCGCCAGCTTCGAGATCGCCGGGCGCGACCGTAACTTCACCCCGAAGCAGACGCGAAAAGCCGTCCTCAGCGCGGCGCGCGAATACCGCGAGTCCATGCTGCGCTTCGCGCCGATGGGAAATCTCGACGTCTGGTACGCACGCCTCGACATCGATTCCCTGCTCTCCGATCTGGCGACGGTCGCCAACCGCAAGCAGATGAAGTCGGTGGAAAAGAACATCGCCAAGGCCCACAAGAAGAACAGCCTCCGGGCCTTCGATCGCCTGGTCCACATGGTCGACGGGGAGCCGCGCATCATCAGTGACCCGCCGCTGCTCGTGCCGGCCCGGGACCTGGTCGCCGACGACCAGCGCCATGAACTCGAAGACCGGATCCAGGAGATGCTGGGTCGCTATCGACAGAGCCTCAGGGGAGACCACCGCGACCTGTTCGACAGCTACCGGTTCGTCGACATGGCGCGCAAGGTGGTCGGGGTGGGCAGCGTCGGGACCCGCTGCTGGGTCCTTCTGATGATGGGTCGCGACGGCCAGGATCCGCTCTTCATGCAGGCCAAGGAGGCCGAGGCCTCGGTGCTCGAGCAGTACGTCGGGGCAAGCGAGTTCGGCAACCACGGCGAGCGGGTGGTCGAGGGCCAGTGGCTGATGCAGGCGGCCAGCGACATCCTGCTGGGCTGGCTGCCCGCCTTCGGTATCGACGAAAGAGACCGGGACTTCTACGTGCGCCAGCTCTGGGACGGGAAGCGGTCGGTCGATGTGGAAAACCTGGCGCCAAAAGGACTGGACGTCTACGGCCGAGTGTGCGGTTGGGCGCTCGCCCGCGCCCACGCCCGGTCCGGCGATCGGATCGCGATCGCCGCCTACCTCGGCAAGGGCGAAAGCTTCGACCAGGCGATCGCCGACTTCTCCGAGCGCTATGCCGATCAGAACGAGCTCGACTACGCGGCGCTCGCCGACGCGGCGAAGTCGGGCCGGATCGAAGTCGAGACGGACCTCGTCTGAACTACGACCGTCGAGCGGTCCGGTGGGCGCGGCTCACCGGCAACTACCGATGCGGCGGCCCGGCGGCGAGCCGCGGGGCGTAGTGGCGGAAGAAGAGTTGGGCGACCACCTCGCCGCGGGAGCCGACGCCGAGCTTCTCGAAGACCGCCTTCAGGTGATCCTGGACGGTGTAGGTGGAGAGGTGGAGTCGTAGGGCGATCTCGTTGGTCGACCGACCTTGGGCGACGAGCTCGGTCACCGCCCGCTCGCGGTCGGTGAGGCCGTAGGCAGCGGCGATCAGCGGGGCCAACTGGGTGGCGGCGGCGGGTTCGATCGTCACCGCCGTGCGGGCCCGCTCACCGTCGCCGAGGACGGAGCCGCGCAGGGTCAGCCAGCGGCCCGAGCGAGCGGGGACCCGGACGCTCGCCGCCTGGCGCGGAGCGTCCCCGACGACGGCCGCGCTGATGAGGCGGCGCGCCTGTCCGGCCACCGCACGCACCGCCACCGGCACCGGTCCGGAGCCGGTGAGGCCGAGGTCCGCGAGCCAGTGCCACGCGTTCCCGTCGGCTTCCGCGACCGAGCCGTCGGCGGCGAGCAGCAGCATGCCGACCTCGGTGTCACCGGCGGCGTCCTCGGCGTTCGTGGCGGCGGCGAGCAGGACCGTCTGCCGCAGGCCTTCGGCAAGCACGGGCGAGAGGGAGGCGAGCAGGTCGGCGTCGTCGCGGTCGAAGCGCCGCTCGCCCGCTCCGCGCTGCAGTGCGATCGCCCCCCAGGCGCCGCCGGGGCCGACGATCGCCGCCCGCAGCTCGTCGTCGAAGCCGTGCGGTCGCATCAGCTCCCGGTGGCGGCGACTGCGATCGAGATCGCGGCCGGTCGCCTCACTCAGGGTCGCGGCCGGTCGCCCTGCCCGGGCGAGCGCGC
Organism: Actinomycetota bacterium; assembly: GCA_018268415.1. GTDB lineage: Bacteria > Actinomycetota > Thermoleophilia > Solirubrobacterales > 70-9 > VAYN01. Next base: position 19,437 of record JAFDWO010000154.1, read on the forward strand.
GGAACTTGTTGAAGTCCGGCTCGCCGACCTCGATCTCGCCCAGCCGCGGCGTCGCCTCGGCCGGGAGGGCGTCCTCGATCAGCGTCTCGGCGGTCGGCAGGAGGGTCGCCGGATCGAGGGTCAGCACGCAGACGCCGTCGAAGGGGACGCGACGGCGGATCGCCCGGGCGGCGGCGCGGGAGAACGCCTCGGCGTCCAGCCCGCGGTGACCGATCTCGATCAGGTCCTCGCGCACTCGTCGGGCGGATGGGGTTGCCACTACTCAATTCTTGCACCAGGCAGACCCCAGAAATCTGGGATGGGCGGGGCCCCGCCGCTGCGGCATCGTGGGCTCACCCACCGGAGCCAGGAGGAAGGAAACGATGCGAGCAGACATCCCGGAGGAGCTCCACGCGCTCCTCGCCGAGGCCTTCAACCGCGGCGACGTCGAGGCGTTCCTCGCGGTCTACGAGCCGGATGCGGTGATGCTGATGCCTCCCGACGGGCAGGTGATCCGCGGGACGGACGCGCTCCGGGCGGCGGTCGCCCCCCTGTTCGCGGCGCGCCCGCGGTTCGCAAGTCAGGTTGTCGGCAAGCTCGAAGCCGACGGGATCGCGATGACCCACGCCCGCTGGACGCTCCTTGCCGGGGCCGAAGGTGAGAGGCACGAGGAATCGGGCGTCGGCACCGTCCTCTCGCGACGGCAGCCCGACGGCAGGTGGCTGATCGCCCTCGACAACCCGCTCACGCCGCCGTGACCCGGGACGCGCGCGGCGCGGATCCCTCGCTGGGGGAGGGCGGGTCGGGCGCGGCGCCCGGCCGGAGGCGGCGGGCGCCCTGGTGGGCCTACCTGTTCCCGATCGTCGCCCTCAACTACCTGCGCCAGGCGCTGGTCGACGTGGGCGACGCGCTCGGCATCGCGCTGTTCCTCGGCGTGACGGCTGCCGTGGCCGCCGTCGTGACGCTCGGCTACCGCCTCTTTTTGCCAACCGACGGAGAAGAAAGGCAGCACTCCAGATGAGCTTCGACAGCATCCGGCGGCGGACCGCCGCCGCCCTCGCCCTGGCGCTGGCGGCGCTCCTTCTCGGCCTCGCGGCCGAGGCGAGCCCCGCCCAGGCCTCGTCCCTGCGCTATTTCGGCTACTTCGCGGCCCGGCTGACGCAGGCCGACGGTAACCACCTGGACGAGGTTGCCGGCCGCAGCAATCTCAACTGGGTTCAGATCTCCGACCCCGATCGCTACCGGCCGGAAGTGCTCGACGCCTGTGCCCCGGCCGGCTGCATCGTCTCGACCGGCAACGAGTTCTTCCGCGACTGCACGGCCGTCCACGACCCCGAATGCGAGCTCTACCCCAACTACCGGGAACGCTGGGCGCACCTGGCCGAAGCGGTCGGCACCCGGATCGACAAGGTCGGTGCCTTCTACCTGATGGACGAGCCGCAGTACCGGGGCGCCACCCCGGCCGAGCTGGAAACCGCGGCGAAGACGATCAAGGCGACCTTTCCGACGATCCCGGTGATGATGGTGGAGGCCGGTCCCCAGGTCACCTCCGCGCTGCAGGTGCCGGCGTCGGTCGACTGGGTCGGTTTCGATTGGTACTGCCGGCCGTTCAAGACGATCGAAGAAAAGCTCGCCGTCCTGACCGACCGGATCGGCGCGGCGCAGTCACTGTTCCTCGTCCCCGAGGCGGCCCCGCTCGAAGCCTGCGGCGGCTCCGCCGGTCACGCCACCGACGCCGAGATCGCCGCGTTGCAGTACCGGTACTACGACCTGGCGCTGAGCAACCCGCGGGTGATCGGGCTGCTCGCCTTCGGCTTCTGGACCAGCGGCTACGGCTCGGCACAGCTGCCGCAGACCGTCGCCGCCCACCAGGCCATCTTCGCCGCGATCCAGCCGTCGCCGCCTCCACCCGCGCCGGCCCCTCCGACCCCCCCGACCCCCCCGACCCCTCCCCCGGCCGTTCCTCCGGCACCTCCTCTGCCGCGGCCGGATCGTGTCGTGCGGATCCAGGGGAAGGAGGTCAGGGTCGGCCGTCGCGGACCCGTCGCGATCCACCTCGGTTGCCCGCAGGCGAATGCCGCTCCCTGTACGGGTGAGCTCTCGCTGCGAATGCCACGGCGAGGGCATCGTCCGACCGCGGCGCCGCACGGCAACCGGGGTTTGATCGGCTCGAGTCGGTTCAACCTCGATCCCGGTCGGGCCGGCGTCGTGCGGGTGGGCGTCGTCGGGCGCCTCCGTGCTCCTCTGTTGCGCCTCGCGCGTCGGGGGCACGCGGGCCGGATCCGGGTGCGGGTGACGACGGCCGCCGGTGTCGCGACTCGGAATCCGTTTGCTCGGTTCGGTTGAGGAGTGAGTTCTCTCGCGATCCGTATGGCGGCGTCTCAGGCCTTGCTGTGCAGGGTTATCTGGTACCCGTCCGGGTCCGCGAACGTGAAGGTCCGCCCGAACGGCCCGTCGAACGGCTCGGTCGTGATCGTGACCCCATCCTCGGCGAGCACGTCGTGGACCTGCTGTGCGTCGGGTGCGTGCAGCCACACCGCGATGCCCTCCCCGGGCCGCTCGATCGCGTTCAGGTCGACTCCGGGCAGTGGATCGCGGACGGCGAAGGCGACCGGCTCGGTGTCGAAGACGACGGCGTGCGGCGGGCCCGCGGGGTTGCGGGTCAGACCGAGATACCGCTCGTAGAAGGCGGCTGAGCTTTCGAGGTCGCGGACTTGAAGTGAGATGAAGTCGGGCCCGATGGCGGGCATCGCAGGCTCCTTTCGAAGGCGGTTGTCGCCGTCGAGCTTACGTCAAGGTCTTGACATTTGTCAAGACCTTGACGCCACCTGGTGTCTGCGCCGCGTCGGAGGGATGCCGGGGACGTCACCCTTTCGGGAACCTTCGGTAGCGGCCCTCGGCCGGGGCAGTCAGTCCTCGCCGAGGGCGGCGGTGCACCGCTCCAGGTCGCTGTGCAGACGCTCGCGCTCCGATGCCCGCAGGCCGGACAGCATCTGCTCCTCCACGGCCGCGACCGCCGCCGAGGCGGCCACGATGAGTCGCCTCCCCTTGGGGGTCAAGGAGTAGCGCTGGACGCGCCCCTCGCCGCCGGCGCCGACCAGCTCGGCTTCCTGGAGCCCGCCGAGGAGCTGGTGCATCGCCTGCCGGGTCACGAACACCCCCCGGGCCAGGTCCGCGTTTGAGATGCCGGGACGGGCGTTGAGGATCTCCAGGCACGAATACTGGGGTACGCTCAGACCGAGGGGTCGCAGCGACGCTTCCATCGCCGTCCGCAACGCGGTGGCGGTCCGTTTCAGGGCGTAACCAACCGAGGTGTCGACGTCCACTTGCCGCACGTCAAGATCCTGACACAGATGGGAGCGACCCCCGTCGGCGGCACGCCAGTGAGCTCAGTCCGACAGGGCCGGGCTCAACTGTGGCCCGACCTCCTCGAGGGCGCGACGCACCCGCCGGTCGAAGCTGGCCAGGTCCGCCTCGAGGCGCTCGGCGGTCGCGATGGCGAAGCCGTCGGCCAGGCTGACGCCGAGTCCCCGACGTCGCGCCGCGAGGCGGGCCGTCGCGCCATCGGGAGACGACGTCCGGATGCCCAGCGAGGCCATGGCGCCGACCGCTGCGCGGAGGGTGCGCTCGTCCTCGGCCGGGCGCACCAGAGCCTCCGCGTAGTTGATCGTGCAGATCACCAGCTCGGTCCCCGTGGATGTGAACCGGGCGAAGGTCTCGCGCGCGGCGGGGTGGTGTGCGTCGGCCCGATCGAGAGCGGCGATCACGACATCGGTGTCGAGGACGCAGATCGCCACCGGGCCGACTCCGTGCTCAGCTGCGCTCTTCGGAGCGGAGCTTCTCCAGGTGGCCCGGCTCGTAAAGTCCGTCGAAGACCCCCAGCGCGGACTCCAGGTCCGGGGCCGCGCGGTGCACGACGATGCGGTCGACGCCCTCGGCCTCGATCACGACCTCGTCCCCAGGCCGCAGGCCCGCCGCCTCGAGACTCTCGACCGGCAGGGTCACCTGATGCTTCGAGGAGATACGTGGCATGCCTTTACTCTATCGTAAAGGGAGTTGTTCGCCATGGGCGGCGGCGCCAGGTCGGCGATCGCGATCACCGGAGTCCCCACCGGTCGCTACAAGGTCACGGTGACGGTGAAGCTGAGCGACGGTCGGTCGGTGGCGCTGTCGCAGACCTATCGGGGTTGCCCGTCACCGCGGGGCTGACCGCGCGGTGTTGGGGTAGGCTCGACGGAGTCATCACCGAAGGGGGATCCCGTGGGACGCTTCTCCAGGTTGGCAGTCGGGTCGGGTGTCGCGGCGCTGCTCCTCGCCGGGGTCGGTGCGTACGCGCTCGCCTCCTCAGGCGGGGCCACGATCACCGTGTGCGTCACGCGCCACGGCGGCGCGCTCTACAAGGCGAGGAAGTGCGCCAAGGGCGACCGCACGCTCAGCTGGGCGAGACAGGGACAGCCGGGTCCCGCCGGAGAACCCGGTCCGCGCGGGATCCAGGGTGAGACGGGCGTCCAGGGAGCGCCGGGGACCCCGGGGGCTCCGGGCGCCCCGGGGGTCAGCAACTACCAGGTCGTCACCGGCACCCCCGTCGCAAGCTCGGGCGGTGGGATCAACCTGGACTCCGCCTTCGCCTACTGCCCACCGGGAACGAGCCCGCTCGGGGGAGGCTTCTCGTCCGCCGGTGAAAACAACAAGACCTACGTGAGGGAAGACCGGCCGCTCGGCTCCAACCCGGGCGCGTGGTACGTGCAGACGACCAGCGCGTCGGAAGCGCCGTACACGATCACCCCGTACGCCGTCTGCGCGGCCGTCTCCGGCTGACCGCACTCCCGTCCCGTTGGGCCGGGGCCCCGCTGCTTGTAGGGGCTCCGGTCTAAGGCTTCCCATCGGCGAGCTGGGTGTCGAGCTGTTGGCGCACCTTGTCGCAGACTGCCTGCGCCTCGGCGTTGTGGCGCTCGATGCTCAACACGCCGAGCAGCACCTCGGCGTCGGAATGGGTGAGCGTGACGGTGATCGTCTCCGCGGCCATCTTCATCTCCCTTCGGTCGGGGGCGGCGGCAGTTCCGCCAGCCGCCAGAGTCGGAGCATGCCGACGTTGATCCGTTCGAGCCCGGCCGGGACCGGCGCGAAGGCCTTTTCGACCCCCTGGGTCGCCGCTCCGCATTCGTGTGCCTTCCAGCTCCCGAATGGCGTCGCCAGGCCGTCGACCGCCTTGCGCATGGTCGCGATCCCGCGGCGCGTCTCGCGGACCCCACGGCGCAGTTCGCGCAGGCGGGTGGGCGCGCCGGCCAGCGGCCCTTCGTACTTCTTGCGCAGGTCCCGCAACACCGAGTCGGCGTTGGCGAAGGCGACCTCGACCCGCCGGGACTCGCCCGCCGCCACCTGATCGACGAGCTGGCCCAGCGTCGTCCAGTCGGCCGCTGCCAGGTCGGCTTCCTGTCGCGACACGGCTCGTTCGCCCAGCCCGCAGACAAGGTCCGCCGCGCGCAGGGATTCGCCCAGTTCTTCGGGCGCGAATTCGATCGCGATCCGGAGGTGCCCGTTGACCACCCCGAGGTCGTGGCGCAGTTCGTTCGGCGCTCCCGCCGCGATCGACGGGGCGGCAAGGACGGCAGCCACGACGAGAGGCGCGAGGAGGCGAGTCCCGGCGATCACCATCGCGAGTGCAGCCGGTCGATCTCGCGGCGGACCTTGGCCTCGGTGATCGGCGCCCGCCGGTAGACGTTCCCCGGCGTTGAGGATCGGGCCGATCGCCCAGCCCCCGGTCACCCGGGCCGTCCCGGTCTCCTCGATCTGCCTGTCACCGGCCATGCCGCGATTCTCGGCGCCGCCACAGGGCGCGCCATCCGTGACTCGCCGCGCTCGCCGATGTGGTGCTCGCAGGATCCACCGCCGGGCGGGTAGGCAGGTGGTCGACGCTTCCGGATCCGTCAGGAATCGAGAAGCCACCGTGCTCGGTGGGGATTAGCGTCGCGACCGAGGTCGGATGACCGAGGAGCCGGTCGAGTTCGAGCCGACCCACGGTCCACGAAAGGAGAGAGATCGATGAAGACGATGACGTGCAGGCAACTGGGCGGTCCCTGTGACCACGCCCATCACGGCGAGAACGCGAACGAGGTGATCAAGGCCCAGGATCGTCACCTCAAAGAGGTGGTCGCGGAAGGCGATACGGCGCACGAGCAGGCACTCGCGGAGATGAAGAACCGCTGGAAGCACCCGATCTCGGGGATGGGGTGGTACCGGAAGGCCAAACGGGACTTCGCGAACCTATAGCCCTGAGGCGGCGGCAATCGCGGTCCCCGGGCGGGGCGTCACGACCTGCCGAGGTCCATCGCGGTCACGACGGCGTCGAAACTCGGGGAGGCCGAACCGGCGGCCCGCTCAATCTCCTGGTTGAGGGCGCAGATGGCGCCGGACACCGCAAGAAAAGGAGAAACAACGATGCCGGAACTGCTTCCAGACGGACTTCCCGATCGCCCGGGGCGCTCGGGTGCCGACTTCAGCCGGTGGGCCGACGGACAGGCGTGGCAGTTCGTCCGCGGTGAGGACTACACGAGCACCACGGAAAGCTTCCGCTACCTGATCCGCAGGTGGGCGAAGGCGAACGGGTTCAACGCCGAAACGCGGCCGTTGCCGGCGACCGACGCGGACGGCGAGCCGATTCCGGTGTCCAAGCAGGAGCCGGTCGGGATCGCCGTGCGCTTCGCCTCGATATAGGCCCGGGGACGCCGGGATGGGTAGCCGCTTCAGGCTCAGAGGCCGATGCCCGTCCCGACGTCCGCGGTCTGCCGCGCCTGGGCGAGCTCACGTTGCTGCAGCTCCACGAAGGCGGCGTCGTACGCCGCCGCGTGGGGGTTCTTCGTGGCGAAGCGCTCCGCCTCCAGGCCGTCGGCTTCGCGGCGCGCCACCTCGATCCTCGCGTCGATCTCCATCAGCTCCCCGCGCAGACGCTTCGTGTCATCGCTGAAGGCATCGTGCCGTTTGCTCGCCCGGTGCGCTCGACCCGCGTCCTGCTCCGCCTCGGCTGCCTTGGAGGCCTCCACCTCGCGGCCGGCGAGGTACTCGGCATTGAGCAGGTCCTTCAACTTGCCTGCGCGCCGCTCTTCGAGGCCCGCGTGGGACCACCCCGCCTGCTGGTCGAGGTTTCGCCACGGGTCCCCCAGCTCATGGAAGAGGGCACGGAGCTGCTCCGGGCGCAGCTCGGCGACCTCCGGCGCGAGTGCCTTCGAGTAGCGCCTCAGCGCTCTCGCCCGGCGCCCGAGGGAGCGCCTGAACCTCTCGACCGGTTGCTTCGCCGGCTCCATGCGGGAGTCGTGGGTAGGCACCTCGGGCGGCGGTCGCTCTCCCGCGGGCGTCACCGCGCGGGCCCGCTCGAAGAGCTCCCGGCGATCGATCTCCCGACGCGCGGCGATCGCCTTCGCCAGTCCCTCGACCCTGCCGACGGCAGTCTCCAGCTCCCGCAGCGGATCGGCGTCGAACTGCCTCAGGCTCTGGGCGAAGGCGGCATCGGCGCTCGCGCGCCCCAGCAGCCTGGCGGCTCGGCCGAGAAGGGCCCGCCCGCGCTCCTCGCCGAGCAGCAGCCGGCGCCCCGGCGAGAGGGGGGCCCAAGGATCGCGCTTGATCGTGCCCGGATCCCGCAGCCACGCGGCGGCGACCTGCGAGGCCGCGGCCTCCCCCCGCGCGCTCCACCAGCCGCTCGCTTCCCCGCAGGCGATGCCGAGCTCGTCGCGGGCCGCGGTCTCCCCCGCGGCGATCGCCGCCAGGTCGTCCGCCGTGGCGACCATTCCCGGCGCCTTCTCGAGCGCCCTCATCTCGACCCCCGCCAGCACCATCGGCGAGGGCTCCTCGGGCGGATGCGTCGCGACCCCGGGCTGGGCCGTGGTGCGCGCGAAGGCCCGGTCGAGAACGGCTTTGGCCGCGTCTTCGCCGTTGCGGCTCACCGCCGACATGGTCTTTACCCGCGCCGGCGAGTTGAGCTTCTTCCCCCCGCGGGCGACGCCGACGCCGATGCCCGATATACGCAGAGCGCTCTCCGCCTCCGGGGCATCGGGCGGCGGGCGCATCAGGACCGCGGCGGCGGCGAATCCATGACCCGGTTCGGTCGTTTTCGTCGCCCGTGCCATCGCTGCCGTGGCCGCGTCCCAGAACGCGGCCTCCAGCTCCGCCCGCTGCGCCTCGGTTCCCGCTCGCCACCGTCTCATCAAGGCGGGCGATGCGGTCAGCTGCCACTCGAGGTTGAGGACGCCGCGGACCTTCGCCTGCTTCGGGTTGTCGTTCTCGCCGAGGACGACGTTCACCTCGGCGGCGGTCCTCACCCGCCGGCCGGAAGTCGTGTGCTCGCCGCGCATCGCCCGGGCCAACTCGTCGGCCCCGACCGGGGCGCCCGCGGTGACTCCGAGCTTCGCCAGCGCCTCGGGGGCACCGAACCAGATCGCCTCGGGGGCGCCGGCGAGCCACCTGGCGCCGGGCCTGCCGAACTCCTCCATCGCCGCCAGCGGCGTCCCCACCTGGCCGACGTCGAAGCTGGGAGGAAGGCGGGCGACGATCGTCTCCCAGTCGAGCCCGCCCAATTGGAGCCGCCTGCCCAGGTCGACGAGGGCCTTGGGGTCGGCGAGGCGCCGCCAGCTGTGGCGCTCCAGCTCGAGGCCCCTTTTCGCCACCGTGCGGAGGCGCATCAGGTCTCCGGCCTCCTGGTTGAGACCGCCTTTGTCCTGCCAGTTGGAGGTCTTGCCGAAGTTCTCCTTCACGGTGTGGTTCTGGCCCTCGACGAGAACGTTGGTCGAGCGCAGCTGCTTGCGCAGCTCGCCCTTCAGGCCGAGTCTCTGGGTCACGACCATCCCCTGCTTGTGGTCCCTCAGGGAGTTCGCCTGCCGCAGGTGTCCCCGCTCGCGCAGCTCGGCCTCCACCGCGTCGAGCCTCGCCAGGGCGACGTCCTCCGCGTCCGCCGCCAGTGCCGCGTAGATCTTCAGGCGGAATCGCTCCTCGATCTTCTTGTCGGGAAGCTTCTTGGTCGCGTTGCCGACCCCGTGCGTGGTGCAGGTCCCGACGTTCTTGGCTCCGATCTTCTTCAGCGCCGCCTGGATCCCGGCGCCCGAGTCCGCGACCCAGTAGACGTCGGGGCTGATCCCCTTCTCGACCAGGCGCCGGAGCCGCGGGGTGATATCCGGCTCCGACTCGTGCTGCGCGACAAACGTGTCGAGGAGCCACCGCGACCCGTCCGCCTTGACCCCGACGACCACCATCACCGTGCGCGTCCCGCCGGTGTTCCCGACCGCCGTGCCGTCGAGCGAGACCGCGACGATCGGCGGCCGGCCGTGGTACGTCCGGTCCTCGAGCACCTTCAGCGCGTCTTCACCCGCATCGACGTCCAGGCGTGAGACGCTCGAAGGCGACGTCCCGCGCACGCGGCGGCCGTAGAACGCCCGGTGGACCTTCTCGACGTTGCGGGTGGTGACGCCGACGCGACGCAGCAGCTCGATCTGCTGTGGGTCCTCGTTCAGCTCCTCGAACCAGGGCGGGAAGCAGAACTTGCCGTCCGGCAGCTTCAGGCGCGGGACTTTCAGGTCCAGCTGGAACCCTTCGTAGCCGATCGTGCGGCGCACGTGCGGTGCCCACCGCAGCCTCAGATCCTTCTTGGCGAGGAGGACCTCCACTTCCTCCTTGAACGCGTTCTCCAGCTCCTGCTCGAGCTTCTCCGTCGCCAACCGCTTGACCTCCGCGATGTTCCTGCCGGCGCGGTTGCGGGGATTGTCTGGGGAGTCCGACTCGGCGATCTCGGTTACCTCGCGGGGTTCGTGCCGCACTCGGCGCGGCTTCAGGTGATCGGTTGAGCGGGCGGGCGAGGTTGCCCCCGAGGCCGGCCTGCCGTGAGAACGAGATGCCGCCCCGCGGAAAAGGTCCCGTCCTCGATCGGCCTCTTGACGGACCAGAGGTTAAGTGATTGGATCACTTTCATTCGCCTCCTGCGGGTCGCGCGGCGAGGACCTCGGCTGCGCGACCCGCCCACCCTCGAGAGGAATCCACAGAGCAATATGGCCGAGATTCAATCCACCGTCGCGTCCATCATCGAAGCAGTCCGCGAGCGCGGAGATACGGCCGTTCGCGAGTACTCCGAGCAGTTCGACCGCTGGGCTCCGCAGAGCTTCCGTCTTGATGAGGAAGAGGTCGAGCGCCTTGTGGCCGGGGTGGACGAGCAGACGCTTGAGGACATCCGTTTCGCCCAGAAGCAGGTTCGCTGCTTCGCCGAAGCCCAGAGAGCTTCAATGACGGATGTCGAGGTCGAGGTTCTCCCTGATGTCTTTCTTGGACACCGGCACCTGCCGATTTCCGACGTGGGCGCCTATGTCCCCGGCGGCCGTTATCCGATGGTCGCGTCCGCGCACATGAGCGTTGTGACCGCGAAGGTCGCGGGCGTCCCCCGGGTCGCCTCCTGCACCCCGCCGTTCGACGGTCGGCCGACGCCCGCGACGATCGCCGCCATGCATCTCGCGGGCGCCGACGAGATCTACGTGCTCGGCGGCGTGCAGGCGCTCGCCGCCCTGGCGATCGGCACCGACACGATCCCCCGCGTCAGCATGCTGGTCGGCCCCGGCAACTCCTACGTCGCCGAGGCCAAGCGCCAGCTGTTCGGAGAAGTCGGCATCGACCTGTTGGCCGGCCCCACTGAGATCCTCGTCGTCGCCGACGAGTCGGCCGACCCGCGGATCGTTGCCGCCGACCTGATCGGACAGGCTGAGCACGGCCCCACCTCGCCCGGCGCCCTGATCACCACCTCGCCCGATCTCGCGGAGCGGGTCGAGTCCGAGATCGAGCGTCAGCTGGGGGGCGATCTTGCGACCGCCGAGACCGCCTCGAAGGCCTGGTCTGACCACGGCAAGGTCTACGTTGTCGAGAGTCCCGAGCAGGCGATCGCCAAGGCTGACGAGCTGGCCTACGAGCATGTCGAGATCCTCACCGAGGATCCGCGCTTCTACCTCGAGCGAATGACCAATTACGGCGCACTCTTCCTGGGCGAAGGGACCACCGTCGCCTACGGCGACAAGACGATCGGCACCAACCACGTCCTGCCCACCTCTGGCGCGGCCCGCTACACCGGTGGCCTGTGGGTCGGCAAATTCCTGAAGACGGTGACCCATCAGGAAGTCCGCCACCCCACGTCGAGCGCGAGGATCGGCGAGATCTGCGCCCGTCAGTGCAGGGTCGAGGGCTTCGAGGGGCACGCGCGCAGTTGCGACCTGCGGGTCGAGAAGTTCGGCGCCGCCGCTTCCGTCTAGGTCCGGGCCCCGAATGGGACTCCCAAGCGAGCGTCTCGACGGACGACACGCGGTCGTGACCGGCGCCGGTCGTGGCCTCGGCAGGGCGTGCGCAGTGGCGCTCGCCGACGCCGGTGCCATTGTGACGTTGATTGCCCGCTCGGAGCCCGAGCTTCGGGCAGTTGCCTCGGAGATCGAACTCCTGGGCGGAAGCGCGAGCGTCGCAAGCGCTGACGTAAGCGACAGGGATGAGATCGAGGCCGCGGTCGCCACCGCCGAGCGCCGCGCGCCGATCGCCGTCCTCGTGACCGCGGCGGGTCTCAACCGGACCGGGCCGACCGCCGACTATCCCCTCTCCGACTGGGACCTTCTCATGGAGGTCAATCTCAGAGGCACCTTCTTGGCCTGTCGAGCGGTCGGAAGCGCGATGCTGGAGCGCGAGGAAGGTGGGAGGATCGTGACGATGAGCTCCCAGATGGGCACCGTCGGCTACCCGGGACGAGCCGCCTACTGCGCCTCCAAGCATGCAGTCAACGGGCTCACCAAGGCGCTCGCCGTCGAGTGGGCGTCGCGCGGGATCGGGGTGAACGCGGTCGCGCCGACCTTTGTCGACACTCCATTGACCAGGCCGATGTTCGAGGACCCCGAGTTCGCCGCCGACATCGAGCGCCGGATTCCAGGAGGGAGGATCGCGACCACCGAGGATGTCGCGGCCGCGGTCCTCTATCTCGCCTCCGACCGCTCGCGATCGGTGACCGGGCACATCCTCGCGGTCGATGCCGGCTGGACGGCCTGGTAGCAGGGACTTGACCGGCGGCAGAGATCTGGAGGGCAGGCTCGCGCTCGTGACCGGCGCCGGAGTCGGCATCGGCCAGGAGATCGCGGTGGAGTTGGCCCGCCAGGGTGCGCGAGTGGTCGTCCACTCGGCCTCCAGCGATCCCGCCGAGACCATCCGCCGGGTCGAGGATTCCGGTGGGGAGGCCACCCCGATGCACGCGGACCTTCGCGATGCGGCCGGCTGCGCCCGGCTCGTGGCCGCCGCCGCTGAGGAATTGGGCGGACTGGACATCCTCGTCAACAACGCAGGTAGGACCCTCGAGCGGCCTTTCCTCGAGACCTCGATCGAGGAACTTCAGGATCTCATGGCGCTGAACCTGCAGGGCTACTTCGCCTGCGCGCAGGCGGCGACCGCGTTGATGGAGGAAGGAGCGGCGATCGTCAACATCTCCTCGATCCACGGGCGGGACGCCTTGCCGCGCTTCGCCGCCTATGCGGCGACCAAAGGTGGCATCGACGCTCTCACGAGAGCGCTTGCGATCGAGCTCGCGCCGTCGGGGATCACGGTGAACGGCGTCGCCCCCGGCGTGGTCGAGGTACCGCGGTATCTCGACCGGCCGGGATACCACCACGACCTCTACGCCGGCGCGATTCCGGCCGGGAGGGTTGGCGCCCCCGCCGACGTGGCCCCGATGGTCGCGTTGCTCTGCTCGCCCGCGTCGCGGTGGACGACCGGCCAGGTGATCTACGTGGATGGCGGGACGAGTGCCCGGTCAAGCTTCATCCGGGCATCGCTGGACGAAGGTCCTCAGCCGCCGAACGACAGTAGCGGCTGAGCGAGGACCCCGACCTCGGCAAGGAAGACGTGGCCGGCCAAGGGCCACCGCTCACGCTCGACCAGCTCGAGGCGGTGCCGGGTCGTGGTCACGAAGAGCTCGGTGCCTCTCTCGCCTCCGAGGCAGGGGCTGGTGGGGTGTGGCACCGGCACGGCGAGCCTCCCCACCTGTCGGCCTGAGCGGTCGTAGCGCCGCACCTCACCGCCACCGAATAGGGCGACCCAGGTGCAGTCCTCCGCGTCGATGCACAGGCCGTCCGGCGAGCCGTCTGCGGCGTCTACTTCGGCCAGCGTCCGTCGACCGCCGAGCCGACCCGCGTCGATCTCGACGTCGAACGCCTCGAGGCGTTGCGTGGGGGAGTCGATGAAGTGGAGGGTCGCGCCATCGTCGAGCCAGCCGATCCCGTTCGAGATCGTCAGGCCGGAGAGGACGAGCTCCGTTGCGCCGTCGGGATCGATCCGGTAGAGATTCGCCGCGCCTTGACGACGGTCACGGGCGAAGGTCCCGGCCCAGAGGCGTCCCTGCTGGTCGCAGACCGCATCGTTGAAGCGGTTCTCCGGTCGCTCGTCCAGCTCAAGCAGCTGGTGCCGGCCGCCGTCGTCGTCGACCAACCACAGCTCCCGCTCGACGCCGACGACCGCACCGCCGCCGCGCCGCGGGATCGCGAATCCGACCTCGCCTTCGAAAGATTCGCGACGGACCTCCGGTGCCGCCGCGGTTGGATTCCTTGCTCGGTAGGCGCATCCGGCGACGATGTCGACCCGCCAGAGCTCCCGGTCGGCTTCGACCCAGCGTGCGCACTCGCCGAGCTCGTCGGGGCCGAGCGCCAACGGCTGCATCGCGCTCATGCGCGCCCGGCGGCGGACTCCAGTGCCGCCGCGTCGACGACGTTGACCGGGGCCTCGTCCCGGAGGCATCGCTCGACGTCGGCGGCGAGGGCGGAGAAGACGCGCTCGTTCCAGCTGATCGTGAGTCCGATCGAGTGCGGCGTGCAGATCACCCGGGGGTCGTGCAGCAAGGGGTTGCTCGGCGCCGGCGGCTCGACGGCGAAGACATCGAGGGCCACGGCGCTCAACTGCCCGCGGTCGAGCGCCTCGATCAGCAGCCGCTGGTCGGCGATGATCTCGCCGCGGGCGACGTTGACCAGCACCGCGCCTCGCTTCATCCGGTCGAGCGCCCCGGCATCGATCAGGCCGCGCGTCTCGCTGGTGAGCGGGCAATGGAGGGTGACCACGTCAGAGCGCCCGAGCAGGGCGCCCAGCTCAAGAAGCTCGATGTCGCCCTCGTCGCCGTCGGCGGCGATCGGATCGTGGGAGACGACGGTCATGCCGAGCGCCGCTGCCAGCTGCGCCACCTCCCGGCCGATGCGACCGAGGCCAACCACACCCAAGGTCGCACCTCGGACATCGGCGATCTCGATCTCATAGCGCTGCGGCCACGCGCCACTCTCCAGCGTGCCGTGCAGCTGCCCGAGCCGCTTCATTGCGGCGAGCATCAGCGCGATCGTTCCCTCGGCGACCGGGCGACTGCCGGCTGCGGGTGCGTAGACGACGGGGACCCCGCGTTCGGTCGCCGCCGCGACGTCGACGTTGTCGACGCCCGAGCCGGTGCGGGCGATGACGCGCAACGACGTCGCCCGCCGGATCTCTGCGGCACGTAGCTCCTCGGCCCGAACCAGGAGCACCTCAGCCTGGTCAAGATCAGACCAGTCGGGCGCCAGTAACTGCACCGGGCCGAGCGAATCGAAGGCGCGCTGGGCGGCAGCCGGCACCGGCGCGGTGGCGTAGACGCGGGTCAACCGAACCACCGCATGCGCTTCCGCCCGGCGATCGTCTCGGCGGCCTGCTGTTCACTCTCCGGCCTGCTCGACACCTCGGGGACACCGACGTCCCACCAGCATTCCGAGTCGAGGATCAGGCGGTAGGGCTCGGTGTGGCAGACGATCACGCTCGGGCGCTCCTCGGCACGGGCCGCCTCCAGCGCCGCGACCACCTCGGCCGGCGTGCGCACCTCGAAGGCGGCGCAGCCATAGGACTGCGCATTGGCCACGTAATCGACGGGGACAAACTCGCCGTCCAGCGCTCCGTCGTCGGAGCGGCGTCGGAACTCCAGACCAAAGGAGCGGGCGATGCGGCCGCGCTGCAGCGCGTGGATCGACTGGAACCCGTGGTTGTCGACGAGGACGACCGTGATCTTGAGGCCCTCCTGGACAGCGGTGACGAGCTCGGTGTGACCCATCAGGTAAGTGCCGTCGCCAATCAGGACGTAGACCTCGCCGTCGGCGCCCTTTGCCATCCGAGCCCCGAGCGCCGCCGGGATCTCGTGTCCCATGGTCGAGAACCCGACCTCCATCTGCACTTCGGCTCCCTGCGAGGTGTCCCACGCCTTGTGGATGTCGACGTGGGGGGTCCCCGAGGCGACGACCAGGACGTCGTCGGAAGCGGCTGCGCCATTCAGCGCGTGAAGTACCTGGTGTTGGCTCATCGCCTCGCCCTCGTGCTCGTCGCGATCGGCGGCCAGGTCCTCCTGCCAGCGCCGCCGGCGCTCCGCCGTCTCCTCGGGCCAGCTCGGTGCGGAGCGGTACTCGCCGAGCAGCCGGTGGAGAGATTCGAGGGCAAGGCGGGCGTCGGCACGGACCGGCGTGGCGCCGAGCTTGTGGGCGTCGAACTGGTCGAGGTTGATCGCCCCGAAGCGGACCTCGGGACGGGCGAAGAGGGTGTTCGAGCCGGTGGTCAGATCAATCAGCCGGGTGCCGATGCTGAGGATGAAGTCGGCCTCGCCTGCGAGGTGGTTGGCGGCCCGGGTGCCCGAGTGTCCGATCGCGCCGACCGACATCTCGCTGGCCGGCAGCACTCCCTTGCCGGCCGAGGTCTCGGCGACCGGGATGTCGTGGGCCTCGGCCAGCTTGCGAAGTGCCTCGCCTGCCCCGGAGTAACGGACGCCACCGCCGGCGATGATGAGCGGACGCTCGCTCGCCCGCATCGAATCGACCAGCGCCGCCATCTCCTCCTCGGCCGGCGGGCGTCGGGCGACGAGCCAGGTGCGAGGCTCGAACATCCCCGCCGGGAACTCGTAGCTCTCACCCTGGACGTCCTGGTGCAAGGAGAGGGTCACGGCCCCGGCGCGCTCTGGGTCGATCAGCGCCGCGATGGCGGCCGGCAGGGCGCTCAGCAGCTGCTCTGGGCGGCTGATCCGGTCGAAGAAGACCGAGACAGGCCGGAAACAATCGTTCACCGATTGGTCGCCCCGCGAGGCATCGTCGAGCGCCTGCATCGGTGGTCCCTGCAGCCGCGTCGCGAAGGTGTCGGAGGGGAGGAGAAGGACCGGGACCCTGTTCACGGTGGCCGCCGCGGCGCCGGTGACCATGTTCGTCGAGCCGGGCCCGATCGAAGCCGAGCAGGCGAGCGTCGCCAGCCGTCGATTGGCGCGGGCGAAGCCAATCGCTGTGTGGACCATCGCCTGCTCGTTCTTCGGCTGCAGGAACGGCATCAGCTCGGGTTCCTGCTCGAGGGCCTGGCCCACGCCGCACACGTTGCCGTGGCCAAAGATGCCGAACATCGCCGGGATCAGGCGGCGGGTCACCCCGTCTTGGCAGGTCGATTGGACGGCCAGGTATCGGACGACGGCCTGGCCCACGGTCAGGCGTACGACATCGCGTTCGCTCACGTTCCCTCCTCCGAAGTTCATCGGGGAGGAACTGTAGCGCAGGTTGTCTAATCAGTTAATCACTGGCGCGGAAGCAGTCTCCAAGCCTTCCGCGGAGGCAAACTCGGCGTCCAGATACTCCTTGACGGTGGACAGGTGGGCGCGCATCGCCTCGCGCGCGGCGGTCGCGTCGCCGGCGATAATCGCGGCGGCGATCCGCTCGTGCTCGGGGATCGCCCGTTCCAGCCGGTACTGCGGTCGTGCGGTCGGATACCGGGCCTCCAGGAGGGCCGCGTGGATGCGCTCGATCAGGCCGGCCAACGCCGAGTTTCCGGTCGCGTCGATGATCGCCCGGTGGAAGGCGATGTCGGCCTGGTGGAAGCGGCGCTCGGCCGACGGGCTAGATGAGCGCTCCGCCGATTTGCGCAGTTCATCGAGCGCGGCCTCAAGGGCCTCGCCTGCTGCCGCACCGGTTCGTTCGGCGGCCAGGCCCGATGCCTCGATCTCGACCAGTTGGCGACACTCGAGGAAGTCACGCAGGATCTGGCGACGCCCCTCGCCGGAGAGCTGGGCACCGAGCACATCCACGTCGAACATGTCCCAGTGCGACGACGGCGTGATCTGGGCGCCGCGGCCGTGAAAGACCTTGACGAGCCCCCGCTCCTCGAGGCCCCGGATGACTTCCCGCGCAACTCCGCGCGACACCGAGTATTTGGCCGCGATGTCGGTCTCCCGCGGCAGCCAACTCTCGGGCTCCATCTCGCCGGAGACGATCAGCGAGATGAGGTCCTGCATCGCCTCTCGGTGCAGACGGGCCAAGGTCATCCAATCATAGGACACCTACCTGGAGACCCCAACCGAGGATGTTTATTGCGCTGCGTCTGGCAACGCGGCCAGGCATTGAGTGATTAAATCTCCGATATGAGAGAGAGAACGTCGCTTGGCGACAGAATCCGCGTCGGGAAGCACAGCTGATGCCGGCTCGACTCGCCATCGCTCCGGGGTCCTGGGGTGTAGAGCCGCCCGGAAATCCGGCCGAACCCCCCTACGGCTCCGTACTCGACGAGATCGGCGAGGCCGGTTACCGCAATGTCGAGCTCGGCCCGGTCGGCTACCTGCCCGAGCAGCCGGACCGTCTGCGCGACGAGCTCGGGCAACGCCAACTGCAGCTTGTCGCCGGCTACGCGATGGAGCCCTTCCATCGCGCCGACAGGCAGGCCGAGGTCATCGCGGTGGTGGAGCGCACCTGTCGCGCCTTGGCAGGCGGCGGGGCGTCCTGTCTTGTGCTCATCGAGGCCCTCGTCCCGGAGCGCTCGCGGACGGTCGGCAGGGAGAGTGACGCCGGGCGACTCGACGACCCGACCTGGCGCGGCATGATCGAGACTCTTCTCCGCGCCACCGAGATCGCGCGCAACTCCGGGCTTGTGGTCACTTTCCATCCCCACGCCGGCACGGTGGTGGAGTTCCGCGATGAGGTCGACAGGCTGATGTCAGATCTCGACCCGGACCTGGTTGGCCTCTGCGTCGACTCCGGTCACTCGGTGATCGGGGGCATCGACCCCGTCAAGCTGGTGAACGATTACGGGAGGCGCGTCAATCACGTCCATCTCAAGGACGTCGACCACAGCGCGCTTGAGGCGTTGCGCAAGGCGGAGGCGAGCTTCGAGGAGATGGTGGCCGCCGATGTGTTTGCGCCACTCGGTCAGGGCTGCGTGGACCTTCCGGGTTTTGCCTCGGCGCTCGCCGACCTCGATTTCGACGGGTGCGCGACGGTCGAGCAGGACCGTTTGATCGGCGATCCGGCGGCGCTGGAGGACGCGGCCGCCTCCCTGCGCTTCGCGGTCCGGTCGGGTTTCTCTGCCGAGCAGGCGCCGATCGCGAGGAATCCGTCTGGAGCTCGAAGTTGAGCATTTCCTGGGGAATCCTTTCGACCGCACGCATCAACGACTGGGTGCTTGAGGCGACGCGAGACTCTGCGACACTCGAGTTCGCGGCAGTCGGCGGCCGCGATCGAGCGCGGACCGAGCGCTGGGCGGCCGACCGGCAGATCCAACGTGCCCACGGCTCATATGCCGAGTTGTTGGCCGACCCGGCGATCGAAGCCGTCTACGTCAGTCTCCCCAACGCCCTGCACGCCGAGTGGTCGCTTGCTGCCCTGGAAGCCGGCAGGCATGTGCTGTGCGAGAAGCCGATCGGCCGCGACCCGCTCGCGGTCGAGCGGCTGGCAGAGGTGGCCCGAGAGAAGGGCTTGGTCTTTGCAGAGGCCTTCATGTACCGGTACCACCCACAGACGATGCTCGCCCTCGAGCTCGTTGCCGGGGGACGGATCGGAAGGTTGCGTAACGTCAGCGCGACCCTCAGCTTCCCGATGGCGGGAGTCGGCGACGATCCGCGCCTCGATTCCGGGATGGAAGGCGGGGCGCTGATGGATGTGGGTTGTTACTGCGTGAGCGCCGCTCGCCTCTTTGCTGGTGAGCCGGTGGCCGCCTTCGCCGAGTACGGATACGACGGCGCCCAGGTGGACCTCCGGGTCAACGGACTACTCGAGTTCCGCGATGGTGTCCGAGCACAGTTCGACGCGGGGATGAATCTGCCGCGCAGAGACCGGCTGGAGCTCGTCGGCGAGGAGGGCACCATCACGATCCAGGACCCGTGGCACTGTCGACTGCCTGTGATCGAGGTACGGCGGCCACCGGTGCGAGATTACGGACCGCCGAGCCCGGGCGAAGGAGTCGAGTCCGTCCCCATCGACCCAGAGGGCTCGGCCGGGCTCACCGGCGACCTGGTGGACGCCTACCGCCTCGAGTTCGAGGCGGTCTCGGCGGCGATCGAGGCCGGGGTGGAGCCGGGCTTCAGCGCCGCCGACGCCGTCGCGCAGTCCCGTGTCATCGACGCTCTCCATCGTTCAGCAACTACCGGCATGCCTGTCACGCTTGCCGCTCCCGAGGAGGTTCAGCCTTGACTCAACGTGAGATCGGCATCGGACTGATCGGTGCCGGCTGGATGGGGTCCCTTCATGCCCAGGCCTACCGGAGAGTCGGGGATCACTACCCGGAGTTGCCGGTCAGGCCGCGGCTCTTGGTGGCCGCCGACGTCGACCCCCAGCGGGCCGAGGCGGCGCGGCGAATGGGATTCGAGTCGACGACGACCGATCCGTACGCGGTGATCGCCGATTCACAAGTCGAGGCCGTCAGCATCACCGCGACCAACGATGTCCACGTCGAGCTGATACGTGCTGCAGCCGAGGCTGGTAAGCACGTTTGGGTCGAGAAGCCGGTCGGTCGCTTCCCTGAGGAGACGGCAGCAGCAGCTGCGGCCGTGGAGGCGGCCGGCGTCTACTCGACGGTGGGCTTCAACTATCGCCAGGTTCCTCTGGTCGTCCATGCTCAGAATCTGGTCGCCGCCGGGAAGCTCGGATCGGTCCGCAACTATCGTGGCCGTTTCTTTGTCGACTACGCGAGCAATGTCGCCCGCGCGTTCAGTTGGCGATTCGCGCGCGACGTTGCAGGCCTCGGAGCCCTTGGCGACATCATGTCTCATGTGATTGACCAGGCGCATCAGATGGTCGGGCCGATTGCCTCCGTCTGTGCACATCAAGAGATTCAGATCGCCGAACGACCCGCAGCCGAGGGGGCGACGCAGTTCGCGATCGCCGCGGAGGGAAGCAAGATGCGCGCCGTGGAGAACGACGATTACGCCGTCTCACTGGTTCACTTCGAGAACGGTGCGCGGGGGGTCTTCGAGGTCTGCCGCACCATGGTCGGGCGCCATTGTGACCTCGGCTTCGAGCTCCACGGCACCGAAGGCGCGCTTGGTTGGAGCTTCCAACGGATGAACGAGCTCGAGCTGTACCTGCCGTCGCAGGAGGGTGAGGATGTCGGCTACAGGACCGTCTTCGCCGGACCTCAGCACGGAGACCACGGTCGCTTCGAGCCAGACACCGGCGTCGGTCTCGGCTACAGCCAACTGAAGGTCAGCGAGGCCAACGGCTTCCTCGCGTCGATCACGGATGGCAAACAGCGCCGGCCCGGTATCGCAGAGGCCTTGGCGAGTGCCCGCGTAGTCGACGCCATGCTCCGCTCCGCCGAGTCTGGCTCGTGGACGAGCGTTGGCGAAGCGATTGCTCACACCT
The DNA here is from genome assembly GCA_018268415.1 of Actinomycetota bacterium. GTDB lineage: Bacteria > Actinomycetota > Thermoleophilia > Solirubrobacterales > 70-9 > VAYN01. The sequence goes on from JAFDWO010000154.1 coordinate 40,055, forward strand.
GAGCGGGTGGAGTCAAACCTCGGCCCAGGCTCGCTCTCGCCGCTATCGCGGCGAGCGACGGACGAACCGGAACCAAACAGACCCTTGACAAGCGACCCGCGACGGGCGTAGGTTAGAGAGGTCGACCGGTCCACCACTGGGATTGGAGAGAGATAGAAATGTCCAACGGGATAAGCGATCGCGGCGATGGAAAGCCCGATCCAGGAGCGCGCGGGCTGTCGCGCAGGCAATTCATCGGGCGCTCAGCTGGGGTGGCGCTCGCGCTCGGCGGCGCCGGCGGTGTCATCAGCGCCTGTGGCGGCGGCGGCGCCGATGAGGTGGTGGTCGTCAATTGGGCGGGCGACTACCTGAGCCCGGTCTTCTCAGAGATTCTGAAGGAAGAAACGGGGCTGACCATGAAGGCAGTCCCCAGCGAAAACGATCAGGCGATGTTCACCAAGGTCAAGGCCGGAGGTGGCGGACAGTACGACATCGTCTTTGCGAACTGCGGCTGGGCTCCTACCTACTACAAAAACGGTCTGACCGAAGCATTCGATGTCGACGAGATCAAGAACGGGCACCAGATCTGGCCAATATTTCGCGAAGATACCTCGCTACCTTACGTGCTCGAACCCAATCGTCTAACTCTCTTTCCGAACATGTGGGATGCGCTGACGATGATGTGGAACACGGAAGTGTCCTATCAGCCGAGAGCGCCGTATCGCTGGAAAGATCTCTGGAGTTCGGAAGTTCCAAGTGGCAAGGTCCTCTTCAAAGGATCTTCGGAAACGTTCTTGGCAATCGCCGGACTCTCGCTCGGCGTCCCGAAGGACAAGATCTATGAAATGGACGGCTCGCAGCTCGAAGAAGTCGCGCAGCATCTAGCCGAACTGAAGCCATTCCAGATAGCCAACACCGACACCCTGTTCGCGCAGGCCTTCGAATCCCAGAAAGCATGGATCGGGCAGAGCGTTAGCCAAGCGGCCGAATCGCAGATCAACAAAGAAGCCGGAAAGAACGTAGTCGAGGCGCAGATTCCAACCGAAGGCTCGCTTGGGTGGATCGATGGACCGCAGATTGTGAAGGGCACTAAGCATCGGGAAAACGCGATCAAGTTCATCGAAACTTGGAACGGCCAGCGCTGGCAGAGCTGGCTCTTCAACAAGCTGGGATATGCCCAGTGCAATGAGGTGTCAACGAAACGTGTACTCGCGGAAGGCGGCGAAGCGGCGGAAACCGTTCGCAACCACGGGGGCGCCGAACCCGACCGGGCAACCCAGTTGCTCTTCGAAGGGCCGCCAAAGAACCCGGCTGCCTGGACCGAAGCCTACGACGAAGTCGTCGCGGCATAGAGCGCGTAGGTGAGCTGCCGGGAGAACTAGCATTATGCCGCAGATCGAGCGACCATCAGCGGCCGACATGGGTAGCCCACCTAGTGTCGGTAATACCAGGCGCCGCAGGCGGGGCCTGCATCTTGACTTGGAGAGTCCGCTGCTTTCGCTGCCGGCGGTACTCCTCGTCATCGGCGGCTTTTTTGTACCGCTATCTGTCCTCGCCGTATATTCGTTCTGGCCAACGGTTGAAGGCGTGATCGTCCATACGTGGACGCTCGAAAATTACACCAAATTCTTTAGCCACTATGCCTACTGGCATACGTTGCTCCAGTCCTCGCTCTTCGTCGGAATCGCGTCAGCGCTGACGGTCGGGCTCACCTTTCCGTTCGCATACTTTGTGGCGACTAAAGTGAGGCCTGAGCGTCGCCTGGTCTGGATCGTGCTTGCGGTCCTGCCGTTCTGGACGAGCTATCTGATCCGCGTCTTCGCGTGGATGAACCTCCTCGGCGAAGCTGGGGCGATCAACCATCTCCTGATCGACGTTGGGGCTCCCGGGGCCCCCTTCGGCCTCTTTGGGGACAACAAGGACGGCATCGTCATCACTTTCGTCTACCTCATGTTCCCCCTCTCGTTTCTCACCTCGTACATAACGATCGAGAGAATGAACCCGGCGATGCTGGAGGCAGCTGCCGACCTCGGCGGCAAGCCGTGGCAAGCACTCGTACGAATCACGTTGCCCGTTGCCAGAATGGGTCTTATTGCGGGCTTCATCTTCTGCTTCATCAGCATGATGGGTGACTACGTGACTCCACAACTGATCGGTGGGACGGAAGGTTTCTTGTACTCCACCCTCATCACGAATCAGTTCGGTAGCTCCATACAGTGGGGATTCGGCGCGGCGCTTGCCCTGATCTTCGCCGTGGCAGTGTTCGTCCTCCTGCTGGTGATGAAAGCGGCCAGCGGGGGTACGCAGGAGGTCGGCGAGTACACCCGGGCCTACAGCGAAAGACGAGCGCCCTTTCTACGCCTGTATTCGGTCTTCTTTCTGTGTTTCTTGTACATGCCGATAGTGGTTCTTGTTCTGCTCGCCTTCAATAGCAGCAGTTCGATCGGCTTCCCGATCAGAGGGATCACGACCCATTGGTTTGCCGGCGTGTTCGAAGATCCGCTACTGATCGAAAGTCTTGAAACCAGTCTCGTCGTTGCGGTGACCGCTGTCGGAACCAGCGTCGTACTCGGAACGTTGGCGGCCATACAACTATCTCGTAGTCGGGGGCGCTGGCGCTCCCTGAATCTCGGGATACTGACGATCCCGCTGTTCCTTCCGCCGCTGCTTCTCGGCTTGGCCATCATCATCGGGCTAAATGCAATCGGAATCGAGCGGGGATTGTGGACCATCCTCTTAGGGCACGTACTACTCACCCTGCCGATCGTCACTCTGATGGTCGTGATACGACTCGAGGGCCTGGACCGTAACCAGGAGCTTGCCGCGGCGGATCTTGGTGCCCGGCCGCTTCAGGCGCTGTTGCGAGTGTCTGTGCCTCAGGCGGCACCCGGCATCATTGCGGCAGCCCTCATCGCGTTCGCGGTGTCCATGGACGAGTTCATCCTCACGTATCTGGTGACGGGGACGAACGCGACGCTGCCGCTCTATATCTTCGGCGCGTTGAGGTTCTCCCTGAGTCCCTCGATTGCGGCGCTCTCCGTGCTGCTGCTCGGCTTTTCGTTCGTCCTCGTGATCTGCGGGCTGATCGTCGCGACGACAGGAAGTCGACGAAACCGGCGCAATGCTGGAGTGGCAGTGACGGCTGTCCCCATGGGATGAGAGAGCTGAGAAAGGTAGAGATGGAGAACGCGTTGGAATGTAGGAACCTCCGGAAGCAGTACCCGGGGCAGTCGAGTTACGCACTTGGCGACGCAGACCGTGGCGTCTCGGTTGACGTGAAGCAGGGGGAGCTGTTCGCCCTATTGGGTCCCAGCGGGTGTGGAAAGACCACGACGCTCCGTATCGTCGGAGGATTCGCGGAGCCGGACGACGGCGAAGTGGTGATCAACGGCGAGGAGGTGACGAGCCTGCCTCCGTATGGGCGCCGAACCAACACGGTGTTCCAGAGCTATGCCCTGTTCCCGCATATGAGGGTGGGGGCCAATGTCGGATTCGGCCTCAAGATGGGTGGGGTGGGGAAGGCCGAGCGGGAGGCACGGGTCCGGGCTGTGCTGGAGCAGGTCGGTCTGGCTGACTTCGAGCGCCGACGCGTCACTGAGTTGTCGGGCGGGCAGCAGCAGCGAGCCGCGCTCGCCCGGGCGATGGTGAACGAGCCCGCGATCCTGCTCCTCGACGAGCCGTTGGGCGCTCTCGACCTGAAGCTGCGTCGGGAAATGCAGGACGAGCTGGTTCGTCTGAAGGGACGTACCAAGATGACGTTCGTTCATGTTACCCACGACCAGGAGGAGGCTTGCGCGATCGCCGATCGCATCGCGATCATGGATCGCGGCCACATCATCCAGGTGGACACTCCGGTCGCGCTCTATCGTGAGCCGCGCACAAGTTACGTCGCCGAGTTCATCAATATCGGCACGGTTGTGCGTGGGCGTGCCCAGAGGAGTGCCGACTGGATAGAGGTTGAGGGTGAGAATGTCAGGATCGAGGGCCGCCCTCCGGCTTGGCTCAACGGCCACGCGGATGTCGCGGCCGTACTCCCCCATAGTCGGGCTCGCATTGATCCGAGCGACGCCGATGAGATCGCCGGATCGTGCGGCATGGTGGGTGTTATCGATCGCGTGACTTTCACGGGGTCGGTCTTTGAGATTGTCGCGCGGACCGAGGAGGGATTCGAGGTCCGCGCCGAGATGTCGGAGGATGACACCAGCAGCTGGATAAGGCCGGGGACGAGCGCGAGGATCTGGTGGCCAAATAAGGACATTCTTTTCGTGAAGGATTCGAACGCCGGTACTTCGGGGCAACAACGGTGGACGACCGAGGTCTAGAGGTCGAACAGGCTCCAAGCGGGCGCGCTACTTCCAGAAACCCGTACTGGCCTACCGGTCGACCAATCTGCTAGGCTCGACTTGACTGTTTCGGAACTCGCGGAGGAGGGTGCGCTGATGCTTGCTTACGTTAATGGGGACTTTCTCGCCGACGGCGATGCGAAGGTCTCCGTACGCGACCGTGGCTTCATGCTCGGGGACGGCGTCTTCGAGGTATGGCGCACCTATGGCGGCACGACTTCCGCCGACATGATCGAGAAGAACCTGGCCCGACTCACGAAGAGCTTGCGCTACATGGAGTTGGACCCCGGTCCCATTATCGGCGAGGTCAGGACGGCCACTCACGAGGTAGTCGAGCGCAATCGACCGGAGATCGAGGCGATTGGAGACGACGTTCTGGTCTTCGTGATCGTCACGAGGGGCACGGTCGACGAGTTGGCCGGAGGAGAGGCAACGCCGACGATCACCGTGTTCCTTAATCCCATCCCTGCCCGCGCGGTGTACGGCGACGATCTGTACGGGAACGGCGCACGCCTCACCACGTCATTGATGTACCGCGACCCTTGGGGGGCGATGGACCCGCGCGTGAAGAGCATCAGTCGCTTCGCCTACGCACGTGCGGAGCGAAAAATGGCGCGGGCGGGATCTCGCACCTGGACTTTGTTCTGTGACAACGACGGCAATCCGACCGAGGTCTCCGGGGCAAACTTGCTGCTCATCAACGGGATGACCGTCTGTCGGCCGCCGCGTCACACCGTCTTGGGTGGAATCAACATGACGACCTTTCTCGAGCTGGCCAAAGGGCTCGGCGCTGAGATCGAAGAGAGGCCGCTGACGATGTACGACTACCTCAACGCGGACGAGGTTGTCCTGACGACCACGAGTGTCTGTGCGGTTCGGGTTACCGAGATCGACGAAATTCGACTGGAGTCCCGCGGAGAGCTCTACGATCGGGTGATCGGTGAGTGGATCAAGTACGTCGATTTTGATTTCGTAGCCCGTGCAAAAGAACGCGCTGGACTTGTCTCGGCCTGAATAGGCGCGATCAAGGTCGAGAGGCGACGAAATGCCACCGCGCCAGTCGACGCGAGTAGCTCAAGCAGGCAGGGACTCGCGTCTTGGTCTGATCGTCAAGATGCCATCCGCGGCCACCGTGGAAGCTGCCGGCCATGTCGGTTTCGACTTCGTCCTGCTGGATACCGAGCATGGTTCATCCGACATGCTTGAACTCGAGCACCATATTCGAGCAGCCGACAGTGCTGGTATCGGCGCTCTTGTGCGCGTAAGCTCGGTTGGGAGCCCGGACATCCTCCGGGCCCTGGATGCGGGAGCCGAGGGGATCGTGGTCCCACACGTCTCTGTAGTTCAGGATGCCGAGCGCGCCGTGGCAGAGACGCATTATCCGCCGCTGGGTCGGCGCAGCTTGGCGCTCTCCACCCGGGCCGGACGACAGTCGACCAGCCGCCTCGCGAGTCATCTGGGGACCGCCGAAGAGAAGATCCTCCTGATTGCACAGGTGGAGGACGCCGAAGGGCTTGAGAACATCGATCGGATTCTCGAGTGCGACGACCTTGACGGGATCTTCATCGGCCCGGCCGATCTGTCCGCATCACTTGGCCATCCCGGTCAATTCGACCATCCACTCGTTCGCTCAGGCATCAATCAGATAGTCGAGGCGGTCAAGGGAAAGAGTGGCTCTCGTCTCTGCGTTCTGGCCGAGAGTGAGAAAGACCTCACCTATTGGGTCGACCAAGGTGCCGGCTTGGTGTTCGTCAACGCGCCTGCCTTGATTGCGGGAAGCCTGAGGCGTATGGCGGAAGCGTTTGCGAGCAGTCGGGTCGACCAAGACCTGGATGGCGTGCCTTCGGCAGCTACTGACTAGCAGGGTCGAGAAGCCCCTCCTGCGTCGCGGCGAATCGCCGCGACCTAGCCTCGTCCCGGTGAGGTATCTCGGTTGCCGAGCCCGGCCGTCTCCGACGCCAGGGCCTCTCGCAGCCTGTCGTCGGCGCTTTCCATGTGCAATCTCATCGCGGCCCGAGCTTGGTCGGCGTTTCGAGCGACGATGGCCGTCACGATTGGTTCGTGGAGTGCAAAAGAGGTGTCGGTGCTTCCCGCCTGTCGCAGGACCTGGGTCACCCAGACGCGCAGAAGCGATCGCATGCTGCCGACGAGGTTGGCGAAGACCTCATTCCCGCTGGCCCTGGCGATCTCGAGGTGGAAGCCGATGTCTGCTTCTACGTAAGCATCGACGTCGGAGCCGGCGTCACGCATCTCGTCGAGCCTCGCGCCGAGGTTGCGCTTGGCTTCCGCGTCTGCTCGGGCGGCGGCGAATCCTGCCGCCGCGACCTCGATCTCGGCTCTTGCCTCCAGAAGGTCGACGATGCTGGGGACGTTCAGAAATAGCCCCCACTCGATGACTTTCGGCAGAAGGTCGGATCCTGAACGACTCAGATAGGTCCCGTCGCCTTGCCGGACATCCAAGAGTCCCAGCAGGCTGAGGGACTTGATCGCCTCGCGAACAGACGATCGGCCGATGCCGAGAGCCTCGGCGAGGTGTCGCTCCCCTGGGATCTTTTCCCCGGGCGCGATCGCTCCCGAGAGAAGGTAGTCGATCAGCTTGCGCGTAATCTCGGCGAGGGGCGTTTCTCGTGGAGGGAGGCGGAGGCTAGACGGTAGGGCGGGATTGGCTTCTGGCGTCAATTCTCTCTGGGTCCTCCGCAATCGATTTTTAGCTCTTGGTCGACCGGTCGCTGACTCACATCATATCTGCGAACCGGCTTTAAGGGTTCGCGGTTGACCGGTTGACCTTCCCGTCATAGACTCTTTGACACCATGACCTGCTCGATGACAGTTGGACATATCGGCCTCTGCGTGCCGGACATCGATGCGGCACTCCTCTGGTATGAGCAGGCGCTTGGCCTTGCGGTGTTGGACGGGCCACGAGAGCTCGTGCTCAACGAAGGCACCGCCGAGACGCTGTCCGATGTCTTTGGTCCTTCGTTTCGGCGCGCGCGGATCGCCCACCTCGGGACCGGCGGTGAGTGTGGTCTAGAGCTCTTCCAGTTCCTCGAGCCGCCGACCGACTCCGATTCGCCGCCCTCCTATTTTCACGCGGGCTTTTCTCATCTCTGCTTCGTCACCGAGGACATCGATGCCGCTGTCGCCAGGGTTCGACAAGCCGGGGGTCGGATTCGAACTGCGATATGGCCGGAGTATCCGGGGCTGCCCTATCGCTTCGTACACTTCGAGGATCCGTTCGGCAATCTGCTCGAGTTTCATTCACATCCTCATCGGGAGACCCTTGAGGCCCGACCAGGCGAGTAGTCAGCCGGAAACTCAACGGCGTGAGGTCGTCTCGAGGTATCTCCGGACCACCCGTTGCGAGAGGCCACACGTGATCTCGTAGTTGATGGTGTCAAGCCGGCCGGCCATCTCCTCGACGGAGACGCTGGGCCCGATGAGCTCGACGGTGTCTCCGAGGCCGACCTCCGCAGCGCCGATGTCGACAGCGAGCATGTCCATGCTGACCCTGCCGATGATTGGGTGGCGCTGATCGGCGATGGCCACCACCCCCCGTCCGCCGAGCGAACGCCGTACCCCGTCGGCATAGCCGATCGGGACCGTCGCGATTCTGGTGGAGCGACGCGCGACGAAGGCTTGACCGTAGCCGACGCTATCGCCCGGTTCGCACGCCTTGATGTCCGCGACATAGGAAGTCAGCCGGAGCGCAGGCGCGAGTCCCCAGTCCTCCGGGTCATTCTGGAACGGATCCAATCCGTAGATGGCGATCCCGACCCGGACCATGTCGAGGCGAGAGGCGGGAAGGGCCAGCGTCGCGGCGCTGTTCGCAGCATGGAGGAGAAGCCCGGGCTCTTCCTCCTTCAGCGGATCCGTCCAGTCTTTGAACCGTGCCAGCTGTTCTCGGGCGAAGCTTGATCCGGGCTGGTCGGCAGTGGCCAGATGGGTCATCGCACCGACGAGGTCTACTCCCCCGCTGTTGGCAAGGAATCGGACCAGCCGGGTCGCCGCTGCTGGATCGCGAAGGCCGATGCGCCCCATACCGGTGTCAAGCTTCACGTGAACCCTTCCACCGGTGCGAGCCACGTGACGGGCAAAAGCATCGGACCAGACGACAACCTCGGCGCTGCAGCCGTTCGCGCGTTCAAGCTCCTCCGGCGTGAGTGGTCCGAGGATCAAGATCGACGCTCCGACCCCTCCCTCACGCAGTAGCTCAGCCTCGGCGACGGTCGCGACCGCCAGCAGATCGGCTCCGGCGCGGAGCGCCTCTCGTCCCACGGGTAGGGCGCCGTGCCCGTAGGCGTTGGCCTTGACCACCGCACAGAGAAATACCCCGGTGCGTAGCCGCGCCCGAACTGCACGGACATTGGCGGCGATCGCCCCGAGGTCGACGGCGGCGACCGCACGGTGGGAGGTGTCGGCTCGCGGATTCATGTAGAGGTCGACCGGTCGGCCTCTACATTATCCTAAGGCCATGGAAAATTTGCCCGCTGTCGCAAACGGTGTACTGACCACCGCTGACGATGTACGCATCGACGTCCGCGACGAAGGCTTTCTGCGCGGGGACGGCGTCTTTGAGGTCATTCGTCTCTACGCTGGACGACCCTTTGCCTTCGCCGAGCATCTCGCCCGAATGCGCCGCTCCGCTGAGCGCTTGCGCCTACCCTTTTCGCCTGAAGTGGTCGAGCAAGATGTCGATCTGGTTCTCTCGGCTGCAGGCCCGATCGACGGCGCCCTACGCCTTGTCGCAACGCGTGGCGGGTTTCGACTTGCTGTCGTCGAGCACATCCAAGAGCTGCCGCCGACGCTTTCACTCGCGACCGTCCTCTGCCGGCCGACGCTCCTCATGGACGGTGTGAAGTCGTTGAGCTATGCCGGCAACATGCTTGCCCGACGGCTGGCGGCAGAGCAAGGTGCTGACGACGCGCTGCTGGTGCGGCCAGACGGCGTAGTCCTCGAGGCTCCGACATCCTCCTTCTTCTATGTCCGGCATGGCGAGCTATTCACGCCGCCTTTGTCCGAGGGCATCCTGGCTTCGATCACGCGTGAGCATCTACTCGCGATCACGGACGCGACCGAGCGATCGATTGCCAGTCGCGACCTTCCCCTGATCGAAGAGGCCTTTCTTGCGTCGACGCTGCGGGAGGTGCATCCCGTTCATCGCCTGGATGACAATCTTCTCCCAGGTGAGAGAGGCAAGCTCACTGCAAATGTGGCACGAGCGATGGGCACCCACGTCAAGGGCTCGGTCGAGCCCTCCGTGGGCCAGGGGCCTGGCGGTCGGAAGCGCTGAAGACTGTGAGTGCGGGTCTACGGTCGCCCCGGACTCAGCCCCGACGGTGCTGGAGCAGATTACCCCCCTTCAGCATCTCGGCGAGGGCGGTCTTCGGTCGAAACGTCGCCCTATCGACACTCCGTTCGCCTCCTTAGTCTCACCCCGAGGCGATTGCATCGCGGTCACCCATACGATACCGTAAACATCTACCGGTCGACCACTTAGGAGCTAAGACCTTGAAAGACGACAGCGGAGAATTTGTCGGGTACTGCAATGAGTTGAGTGTTGCGGCTGGGGATCCGCTTCAGGTTCACGTGGCCACCGCGACCTCAGGGCAGGACTGTTGGGTTGACATCTACCGCGTTCGCGGCTGCGCAGATGCCCAAGACCTACCGGACTTGGAATTCATCGAGCGCGCCGGACCGGTACAGGTGTTGGCCTATCCACCGTCGGCAGCCGGTACTCGCTTGGGGCCGGGTGATGCCGACGTGGCGGGGTGTGGGTGGCCCGAGAGCACTGTGCAAGCCTCCATTCCCAGCACCTGGACCAGCGGGGTCTACCTGGCGCAGTTTACGTCCGCGAGTGATCCGACAAATCGACCTAGCTCAAGATATGGCCAAGACGCGCTGTTCATTGTCCGCCCAGCCGCTGGCAAGCCGAGCTCCAAAATCCTGGTGCAACTCGGCGTTGCGACCTGGAACGCGTACCATATTTGGCAGAATCGAAACCTCTATATCGGTGATATCGGTGATCCCACCGGAACGCATAGCGGCGGCCTTCGCGCCCATAAGGTGTCGTTTCATCGGCCGGCGGTCGGTCTGTCACCCAGGCAGAAAGTCAGCACCTTTCCGCCTACGGCGTACATGTACACGCTCCCCTTCATTCAGTGGCTAAACGAAGAGAACCTGACTGTCGACTACTGCGCCGGGACGGACATCGATCGGGGTCTCGTAGACCTCGCTGACTATCGCCTGCTGGTGACGATCGGTCACGACGAGTACTGGAGCAAGCGTCAGCGCGACGCGGTCGAGGGATTCGTCAGCCGAGGTGGAAATGCTGCGTTTCTCGGCGGTAACCTTGCCTATTGGCAAGTCCGGCTCGCTGAGGAGGGACGCGTAGTCGAATGCTATAAGCGTGCCATGGGGCACGAGTGGAGCGCGGGCTGGGCTCCGCCGCCACTTGATCCCCTCTATCGAGACCCGCATGCCTATCCCGGTCACGACAATTCAGAAGTAACTGTCGAGTATCACTCGCCGCCGTTGCACCGGTCGCCCGTGACCCTTACCGGAGCCTCGATGAGAAACGATGAAGGTGCGCCCGCCGGAGAAGATGAAGGCGTCTACTGTGGTGCCGGCTGGTGGTGGGAGAATTTCGGGGGTCCCCCCCGTCCCGCGAAGGGCTTCACCGTCCTGTCCGCCGAGCACTGGGTCTTCGACGGCACGGGACTCTCAAGTGGGGACGTCTTCGGCGAAGACAAGAAGATCGTCGGATTTGAGGCGGACGGAATCGACGTCGAATTCTCAGCCGGAGTGCCCAGGCCGACGTTCCGGGATGGAGCGCCGAACAACGTCGAGATCATTGCATTTGCGGATTGTTCAGACTGGTCCGAAATTGACTACAGCAAGAAACCGCCCGTTTTCGAGCCTGGCCGCAGGGCAAACGATGCGACGCTAGGCGCCGTCGTAACGATGATCTCCTGGTCTAGCGGGCAGGGTCGGGTAGTCACCGCTCCAGTCACTGACTGGCCGCGAGCTCTGGTGGACCTCGTTGATTACACGGACATCTATTCCGGGTCGCGGCGCGTCGTTCCCGCATGTCCGGAGGCGAGGATGATCACCAAGAATATTCTCGTGCGGCTGGGCGAGCTTGAGGGCTGAGATCGAAATGCGTGTGGAGGAGAACTAGCCGGCCGCCCAGGCGCGGGTGGTAGGAGAAGGTTGTCCTCGCTCGTCGTCGGAATGGGGTTGACCGCCGTCGTGCGGCGTGAAAACGAGGAGCCCTCCAGAAGTGCTCCGTTCAAGGGCGCGGAACTCGAGGCTTTGGATTGCTCCCGAGATTTGGGGGCACAGGTGGGTTTGGGCCGGCATCTGACCGGCAGCAGATCCGGGGTGTCTCGATCGTTCTTCAAGGAGGTTGACCGGTAGACCAATGTGCGATAGCGTAGCGCCGGGTTCACGTATCTGGCTGGTCGATTAGCGATTGAGAGGGAAGAGGGTTTGAGTAACGGCATTTCGCGGTTCGGTGCACGCCTGAGACGATCAGGCGGAGAGCTCGGGCCGACGCTCGTAAAGTGCTTCAGGGTCCGACAAGGCGGAGGCCGGCCTCCGCAGCGGTCCGCCGAACCCCTCGGAGGCGGTCGATGACGGCCGAGGGGAAAGACGTCCTGACGCAGTCTGCGCACCCGGATTCGTCTTGGTCGGTCGCTGAGGGAGATGCCGGGCAGCTTGCGGCGCCGCCGGAGTCTCCCGTCTCGTCCTCCAAGGCGATACGGGCCGGCCTGGTGATAGTTCGCTTGGGGCCGGTGGTGATGCTCGTAGCCCTCGTAATCGTCATGGCGTTTCTCACGCCGCTGTTCCTGACGGAACGCAACCTGACCAACATCGGCTTCCAGGTGTGCGCGATCGGCTGCCTTGCACTCGGTGAGGCGGTCGTGATCCTCACCCGGGGCATCGACATATCGGTGGGCTCGATCATCGGAATAGTCGTAGCGTCAAGCTCGGTCCTCTACCTCCACGGCTGGGACCCGATCTTTGTGATTCTCGCGGTGCTCGGAATCGGGATGTGCGTGGGGTTGGCGAATGGTGCGCTGTATGTGAAGGGCCGTCTTCCCCACCCGTTCATCGTCACCCTGGCAACGCTGGGTGTCGTGCGAGGTCTCGCCTTCCTGATCACCGGCGGGAACATCAAGCCCGGCCAGCCGGCCGCCTTGGAAACCCTTGGTAACGGCCAGGTCGGACCCATCCCTTATGCGGCGCTGTTGCTGGCCGGCTTGGCCATCGCAACCTGGGTCTTCACCAAACGGATGAAGTGGGGACGTTGGATCTACGCGATCGGAGGGAATCCTGAGGGTGCGAAGCGAGTCGGAATTCCGGTCGATGCCGTTCTGATCTCCGTCTACATCTTCTCGGGACTGCTTGCTGCTATCGCGGGTCTCATTACTGCGGGGCAGATCGGAGTGGGCGACGCAAACGCCGGAAATCTCTATGAACTTAATGCCATCGCCGCGGTGATGATCGGTGGCCTGAGCTACCTCGGCGGACGGGGCGGCGTGTCGAACGCGATCGTCGGAGCCCTCACCGTCACGGTAATCACCAACGGTCTCCAGCTCCTTTCGGTCAGCGGCTACTGGGTCGAGATCGTAACCGGGCTCGTGATCATCGCGGCGGTCGAGCTCAATGTCCTCCGTGAGCACATCGAGGACAGGTTCCGTCTCGTACAAGCAATGTCCGAGGCTGAGGGAGACCCGTCATGAGCCAGGGAGCAGGTGGTCAGCACGTGAGCCTTCTGGAGGTTCGGGGCGCGACCAAACATTTCGGGGCAGTACTCGCGCTCGACAGAGTGGATCTACGACTCGAGGCTGGTGAGGTTCTTGCACTCCTGGGGGACAACGGGGCGGGGAAGTCGACTCTTATCAAGGCCTTGAGCGGAGTCCACAAGCTCGACGCCGGCCAGATCGTGCTTGCGGGCGAAGAGGTCGTCATCAAAAGTCCTGCGGAAGCGCGGGCTGCCGGAATTGAGACCGTCTACCAGGACCTCGCCCTCTTCGACAACCTGAGCGCAACCGAGAATTTCTTCGCGGGCCGCGAGATGTCCAAGTTCAATTGGCTCCGGGGGTTCGCCTTCGTGCGCGACAGGCAGATGGAGCGTGAAGCAACCAATCTGCTCGACTCGCTCGAGGTGAAGCTGCGGATCGACAAGCGATCCGCCGTCGGACTCATGTCGGGAGGGCAACGACAGGCTGTCGCGGTCGCCAGGGCGGCCGCTTTCGCCTCTCGTATCGTCATCCTGGACGAGCCCACGGCTGCGCTCGGGGTTCGCGAGACGCGGAACGTTCTGGAGCTCATCAAGAAGCTCGCCGGGAGAGGGATCGGGGTAATCCTGATCTCCCACAACTTGGAGGACGTGACTGCAGTGGCCGACCGAGCCATGGTGCTCCGCCAGGGCAAATTTATCGGAGAAGCTGAGGCCACAGGCGCGAACCACGAGGCGCTCGTCGGAATGATTGTCGGCGCAAGCCGCTACGCCGTTGCAGGTCGATCTGGAACGGCGCCACAGTAACGGGTCACCAACGTAAAGGAGCTAAACACTCGATGAGAACACTCCCGAAGGCCGGCGCAGGTGCCGTCCTGTGCAGTCTCGCCATCGTGCTCGGGGTTCTGCTGTTGACGGGCTGTGGAGGATCCGGCAGTAGTAGTAGCGGCAGCAACGCCGGTTCGTCAGGTACCGAAAGCGCCGGCGCCGATGGAAACGAATACACGATCGGTTTTGTTCAGCCAGGACCGGACGCGCCATTTTGGGTCGAAACCAGAGAAGGCGCGGAAGAAGCCAAACTCAGCGAGGCGACGGTCTCCTATGGCAGCGGCACCCACTCCGAGAACGTCACGGAATGGATTCCAGTGATCGAAAACCTGATTACCCAGGAAGTTGATGCAATGGTCGTTCCTGGCGTCGAACAGATCATTCCGGCACTAAAGAAAGTGCAGGCCGCCGACATCCCGATCATCTTCTACGCCGATGGGATTCCTGGGAGTGACCTGGCGACGTCGACGGTCAATACCGACTCCGTGAAGAGTGGGGAATTGGCCGGTGAGTACATCAAGGAACAGACGAATGGAGGCGAAGGCTCCCTCGCGATCATTCGGTATCCGAAGGGGGAGTACCCGCTGATCGATGAACGTGTCGAAGGCGTCGAAAATGGCCTCAAAGGTACGAAGATGGCAAGCGAAATCGAATATTCGGATGTCGGGTGTGAAGAGGCCCCGGCCATGCACGCAACCCAGAACATCTTGACGAAGAACCCCGAAATCTCCGCGATCTTCGGGGAGTGCGGTGCCCCCATTCTCGGGGCGCAGCAGGCGATCAAGCAGGCCAACGTACCGCCCGGTCAGATCGTGACCGCTGCGATCGACGGGTCTGAACCGGAGATCGAAGCGATTATCGCGGGTGAACAGGGCGCCACCGTCGCTCAATACCCTCACAAAATGGGTCGTATGGCAGTCGAAACCGCCGAAAAGGTGTTGAAAGGCGAATCGGTGCCGTCCTTCATACCGACGGGCAGCTTGTTGATTACGAAAGAGAACGCCAAGGAAGCACTACACGAGAAGCGCTAGCCGAAGATCGGACCGGAGGCACGGGGCGGGGCCTCGTCTCGTCTCGTGCCCACGGCAATCTGCTCTTAGGCCGCTCCTTGCGGAAACGACGGAGGGTGATCACGCGTGAAAGGCAAAGTCGATGCGGCACGCTACGAGGAGTTGCGGTCCGGCCACCGGTGGGAGGTGCCGGCGAGTTACAACCTCGCCGCCGACATCTGCGATCGCCACCCGGCCGACGCCCTGGCTCTGATCCACGAGCATCACGACGGGACCGTCCGCGACGTCCACTGGGGGGAGGTGCAGGCGCTCTCCAATCAGGCGGCCAACCTGCTCGGGGGGTTAGGCGTCGAGCGGGGCGATCGCGTCGCGGTGGTCCTGCCGCCGACCCCGGAGACCGCCGCGATCTTCTTCGGCACCTGGAAGCTCGGTGCGATCCTGCTCTCGATGTCGGTCCTCTACGGCGACGAGGGGATCGCTCATCGCGTCGGTGACTCCGAACCGAAGGTTCTGGTCACCGACGCCGCCAATGCCGGCCGCTTCGCCGGGCTCGAGGGACCGCGGCTGGTCGTCCTCGAGCCGGCCCTGCTGAGCGCCGAGTCCGATCGCGCGGAGACCGCGATGACGTCTGCCGACGACCCGGCCCAGCTCTATTACACCTCCGGCACCACGGGCCTTGCCAAGGGCATCGTCCATGCCCACCGCTACATCCTCGCCCACAACGAGTTCGAGCTCTGTCATGAAGTGCAACCGGGTGAGCGCTTCCATGGGATGGGGGAGTGGGCCTGGGCTGCGGGGATCGTGCCCCTCCTTGGTCCCTGGCGGCTGGGCGCGACCCAGCTCGTCCTTCAGCGCGAGGGCGGTTTCGACCCCCACCGCCAGCTCGACTTCCTCTCCCGCCATGAGGCCTCCAACGTCTTCGCCACGCCCACGGCGATCCGCTCGATGATGGGCATCGCCGACGCGCGGGAGCGTTATCCGCAGCGGTTTCGGATCGTCTGCAGCGCCGGTGAGCCTCTCAACCCCGAGGCGATCCGCTGGTTCCGGGATCAGTACGACGTAACCGTTCTCGACTACTACGGCCTCACCGAGTCCTACCCCCTGTGCGGCAACTTCCCGTGGATGGAGGTGAGGGAGGGCTCGATGGGTAAACCGCTGCCCGGGTGGGAGGTCGCGATCCTCGACGAGGACGAGAAGCCGGTGGCCCAGGGGGACCGCGGCGAGATCTGCCTCCGCGCCCGCTCCAACCCGAGTTACCCGCTCGGCTACTGGCGCCAGCGCCAGGCATCGGAGGAGACCTTCGGCGGCGAGTGGTTCCACTCCAAGGATGCCGCCCGCATGGACGAGGACGGATATGTCTGGTACGAGGGGCGCGCCGACGACGTGATCATCGCCGCCGGCTATCGGATCGGCCCCTTCGAGGTCGAGTCGGTCTGCCTCGAGCATCCGGCCGTGGCCGAGGCGGCGGCGGTCGCCTCCCCCGACGAGCGTCGCGGGTCGGTTGTGAAGGCCTTCGTCGTCCTTGTCGCCGGCCAGGAGCCTTCGGAGGAGCTCGCGGGCGAGATCAAGGCCTTCGTCCGCGATCGTCTCTCGGCCTACGCATACCCGCGGCGGATCGAGTTCGTCGATGACCTGCCAAAGACCCTGACCGGGAAGATTCGGCGGATCGAGCTGCGCCGGCGCGAGGAGGAGCGCCATCGGGAGGAGGTTGCGTGACCGGCGTGGCTTCGGTCAGGCGCCGCTCCTACGCGAGCGGGGGCTCCGGCGCCCCGCTGCTCGGCGAGACGATCGGCGAGAACCTGCGGGCAACGGCCATGCGATGGGCCGAACGGCCCGCGCTGACCAGCTGTGAGCAGGGCATCCGCTGGTCCTACCGGGAACTCGACGAACGTGTCGACCAACTCGCGACCGGTCTGCTCGCCGAGGGGCTCGAGAAGGGTGACCGCGTCGGCCTCTGGGCGCCAAACCGCGCCGAGTGGACGCTGGTCCAGTACGCGAGCGCCCGGGTGGGGGCGATCCTCGTCAACCTCAACCCCGCCTATCGCACGCACGAGCTCGCCTACGCGCTGCGCCAGTCCGGCTTGAAGCTCCTGATCGCCGCGCCCGAGTTCAAGGGAAGCGACTACCGCGCGATGGCGGCGGCCGTCTCCACCGATTGCCCGGCCTTGGAGTCGACGATCTTCCTCGGCGACCGTGAGTGGGATGCGCTCGCCGAAGCCGACCCGGATGCGGACGCCCTCAACGAACGCGCGGCCGCGCTCTCCTTCGACGACCCGATCAACATCCAGTACACCTCCGGCACCACGGGCGCGCCGAAGGGCGCGACGCTCAGCCACCACAACATCCTCAACAACGCCTACCTCTGCGGCGCCCTGCTCGGTTACACCGAGCGGGACTCGGTCTGCATCCCGGTCCCGTTCTACCACTGCTTCGGCATGGTGATGGGCAACCTCGCCGCCACGGCCCGCGGGGCCTGCATGGTGATCCCGGCGCCGTCCTTCGAGGCCGAGGCGACGCTCGGGGCGGTCCAGTCGGAGCGCTGTACCTCTCTTTACGGGGTGCCGACGATGTTCATTGCCGAGCTCGAGCATCCGCGCTTCTCCGACTTCGACCTGCGGACCCTGCGGACCGGGATCATGGCCGGCTCGCCCTGCCCGATCGAGGTGATGCGGCGCGTCGTCGACGAGATGCACATGCCCGAGGTCTCGATCGCCTACGGGATGACCGAGACCTCGCCGGTCTCCACCCAGACCCGCCGCGACGACGAGCTGGAGCTGCGCGTCGGCACGGTCGGGCGAGCGGTCGACCACGTCGAGGTGAAGATCGTCGACCCGGAGGCCGGGCTGACCGTCCCGCGCGGGGAGGCGGGCGAGCTCTGCACCCGCGGCTACAGCGTCATGCTCGGCTACTGGGAGGACCCCGACCGCACCGCCGAGGCGATCGACGCCGCCGGCTGGATGCATACCGGGGACCTCGCGACGATGGACGAGGACGGTTACTGCCGCATCGTGGGGCGGATCAAGGACATGGTGATCCGCGGTGGTGAGAACGTCTATCCGCGCGAGGTCGAGGAGTTCCTCTACGCACATCCGGACATCGTCGACGCGCAGATCGTCGGGGTCCCGGACTCTCGCTACGGCGAGGAGCTCTGCGCCTGGGTGCGCCTCCGCGATGGCGCCTCGCTCGGCGAGGAGGAGGTGCGCGAGCACTGTCGCGGCAGCCTTGCCCACTTCAAGGTGCCGCGCTACGTCATCTTCGTCGACGAGTTCCCGCTGACCGTGACCGGCAAGGTCCAGAAGTTCAAGATGCGGGAGGAGTCGATTCGCAGGCTCGGTCTAGATCCGTAGTGGATCGTGCTTGCTTACAGACTAGACGGACAGGTGCCGCCCCGCGCTCGTGGTCGGTTCGCTGAGCGCGGGGCGGCGGTAGGTCAGAGGGCAGCGTCGGGTACCGGTGGCGTCTCGGCCACTGGTTCGTAGTCGGCGGTCATGACGTGGCCGATGTGGTGGACGACCTTCGCCACGGCATCCACGTACTGATGCATCAGACTTGGGTCTTGTACGTGCAGGGGTGTGCGCACGTTGCACAGGTTCAGGGACTCATCCAAGAGGCGCGAGGCTTCGGGGAAGATCTGGCGGTCCCACGGCTTGAGGGACGGCGCCGGGCGGCCGGGCCTCCACGGCGCGGGCGTGTGGAGGCGGAACGCCGGTTGCGCCGGAACGGGGCGGCGCTGCCAGGTACCCGCAACGATCCCTTCGGCGGACAGGGCGTAGATCAGTCGGTCTCGCAGCTCGGCGGGCTGACCAGTCCACCCGAAGTAGGCGGGATCGAAGCGCACGCGATACCAGCAGTAGACGCTTTCGCGTCCTTCGGGGATGGCCGGAGGTTGGAGGCCGGGAATCTGCGATAGCCCGGCATCGAGGATCTTGGCGTTCGCTTGCGCCGTGCGGTTGTGGTCGTCCAGGTGCGGGAGCCGCGCCCGGACGAAGGCGGCGGTCAGCTCGGGCATTCGGTAGTTCCAGCCGGTGCCATGCCCCCAGAACGCGCGTGTATGACCGGGGCCGAGCGGCGGGGTGTCCTCCCCGAACACGGCCAGTCGGCGCGCGGCGATCAGCGCCTCTTCGTTGTCCGTGACGAAGAGGC
The DNA here is from genome assembly GCA_018268415.1 of Actinomycetota bacterium. GTDB lineage: Bacteria > Actinomycetota > Thermoleophilia > Solirubrobacterales > 70-9 > VAYN01. The sequence continues at coordinate 59,101 of JAFDWO010000154.1, forward strand.
CGCCCTCACCGCCCGACAGGTTCTTCGCGCCGTTGACGCTTGAGCCCGACGCGAAGCCGAACGTTCCGGCCTTGTGGCCGTCGTAGGTTGCGCCGTGAGCTTGCGCGAAGTCCTCGATCAGCGCGAGGTCATGGCGGGCCGCCATCGCGGTGAAGGCGTCCATGTCCGCCATGAGGCCGCCGATGTGCACGGGCATGATGGCCTTGGTTCGGTGTGAGACGAGCCGTTCGGCAAGCGCTGGGTCGAGGGTGTACGTGCGCGGGTCGATATCGCAGAACACCGGCGTGGCCCCTGCGTGCAGGACCGCGTGGGCGCTCGCCCCCATGGTGTACGCGGGGACGATCACCTCATCCCCCGGGCCGACGCCCGAGGCGACGATGGCGCAATGCAGGGCCGCCGTACCGCTGTTGACTGTGTGGCAGTAGCGCACGCCGCAGTATTCGGCGTACTCCTCCTGCAAAGCGCGGACCTGCGGGCCGCTGTCGCTCCAGACGTCGCGGCTGTCCAGCACGGCGAGGATCGCGGCACGATCGGTGGCGCGGATGTCCGGCCAGGTCTGATGCAACCCAGGGGCGATGACGGGATCTCCTCCCGCGATGGCCAAGGCGGAGTGGTCAGCGTGCGTCATCGTCGGCCCCCCACACGAACACGTCGTAGTCGTACATCGTGTGCCATCCGAGTTTGGCCCACACCGGACCGCCCATCGGGGACGCGGTGCCGCTTGCGGTCAGGCATCCGCGCTTGCGCGCGTCGGCAAGCGCAGCCGAGAGGAGGCGGGGCGCGATACGGCGACCGCGCGCTTCGGGGAGGGTGGCGGCCCAATGCGCGGTGCAGTCGCGGGCGTCGAATTGGTCGAGCGTGGCGAGCATCGAGACGACTTCACCGTTGAGGCGGGCCTGATAGATCCGCAGGTCCATATCAGCCGGTGTCTGGACCATGGCCGCCGACAGCCCATGGCCGTTCGGATAGGCGCGCCCGTTGATTTCGCCGAGGGTGGCCATGTCGCCGCCATCGTCGTAGTCGAGATCACCGAGGTCGGGGTCGAAGTCGGTGAGGTCGAACATGATCGCCGGTTCGGTGCTGGCGAGGTCGTATCCGGCGGCGGTGAGTTGGTCGCGGGTCTCGTTGTGCCTCTCGGTCCAGATCGACCACTTCCGGACGCCCGCCGCCTGATACTGCACGGCGATCTGGGGAAGGTGGCGGACCAGTGCACGGCCCGACGTCGTGATGACGCGGTTGGCCATCGGCTGATCGGGAGTTGCGGGGACGATTGCCGCCGACAGCGCGCCGCGTTCCCACAGCCGGGAGCCGGGAGCCGAGCCCGCGAGCATGCGGACCGTGAGCGGCAGATAGCCGCGCTGGATGGTCCTCGCGTCTTCGAGGTTCATGCGCCTGCCTTGGCGAGGTTTGCCCGCTGGATCGTGATCGAAGGTCATGCAGATGCCCCTGTCAGGTCTCGAAGGGTGTCGGCCGCCGAGCGGAGTTCGGCGGGGGTTGCGTCCTCGATGAAGCGGTGTCCGCGTTCCGTGATCGCGGGTACCGGCCAGTGTTGAGCGCCGCCACGTGTGAGGACCGTCGAGGCCAGCGCGTTGGTCACGAACTCGGGTTCGTGTAGGAGTGGGTGATAGGTCGGCAGGCCGAGGCTGTGACTCAGAACTGCCATATCCCGGGGGTAGTCGTTGCGCACGTAGCCGCGTTGCGCGGCTAGCACGCCCGAGAACGAAGAGTCGATGTTGACCGCCTCGCCATGGTTGACCTTGCCGTCCGTCGCCATTTCCACGGCCGGTGAGATCGTGTGGCCATAGTCGGGCCAGCGGCACAACTGCTCTTCGTAAAGATCGTCGGCGAGGTGATCGAGGATGCCGCCGATTGAGAGCCGCAGTACCTCGTCGGCGGCCCCGTGATCGAATGCGCTCTCAATCAAGTCCGCGCCGTGCTCATGGAGCAGGGCGAGAAGCTGAGGTGACACCATTTCGGCCACCTTCTTGATCTCCGCCAGGCCGGCCTGGATCTCACGCCTGTCGAGGGTGGCGAGCCATCCAGGATCGAGCAGGACCGTGCGGGCCGGGTGATAGGCCCCGAGGTAGTTCTTCCGCCCACACTGGTTTATCCCCCGTTTGCTTCCGACTGAGGCGTCGATCAGGCCAACGAGGGTGGTGGGGATCGCGGCGTAGGGCGTGCCCTTGCGCAGCTCCGCCGCCGCGAACCCCGCGAGGTCGAGCACAATCCCCCCGCCAATGGCGATGATCTCGTCGCGGCGCGCGAGGTTCATGCGGGACGCGGTTGCGTGGATCTCATCGACCGTCGCGCGGTTCTTAGTGGTCTCGGTTGGCGTGATCACGACCGTCTCGAACGGCGTCCCCAGGCGATGAAGCCAGGGGGTGATGCGGTCGCCGTATAAGCGGTTGACCTTCGCGTCGAGCACCACGAGGCGGCGGGCCGGTTGGTTGCCGTGGTGGTAAGCGAGTAGCGCGCCCGGGTCTGCCTGGTCGAGCAGCCCCGGGCAGCGCGTCAGGTTGTAGTTGGTGGCACGGTGTGTGTCTACGTACCAGCCGTGATCGTGCTCGGAGAGCGGCACCGTTCGCCTCCCGTGTCAGCGGTGAGCTGGGCGTGAAAGGCGTCGGGCGCGGCGGGATACCCCGCTGGCATTGGTGCGACGCCTCGGGTACTCAGCGTACGCCGGTCGTCGCTCAGGGGGTTACGAGTTGCGGAATCTCATCTGGAAGATCTCGTCTCGGGGTCATCCGAAACCGCCTTGCTTGATGGTGGCTATGAAGTCCGTCCAGGCAGGCCGATCGAAGCTCAGGACGGGGCCGGTGTGATCCTTGCTATCTCGCAGGTCGATTCCCTCGGACGTGTCCGCGATCTCGACGCATTGACCGTCGGGAGTGCTGTACGAGGACTTCCGCCAGGCGCGACGGGTGTGATTCATGCGTTCTCTTCCTTATGGGCGAACTTGATGGTGGCGGTGGCGATCAGAGCCAGCGAGTCATCAGGAGTCAGGGCAACGCGTTGAAGGTCCGCGAACGTCGCGCTGTAGCGCAGCAGGTCCGCGTCGCCGTCGAGGAAGAACGGCGTTTCCATGCTGCTGTCGATGTAGGCGACATCAGGGTCGTCGGGGTCCGGGAAGCGGAGGACGGCAAACGTTCCGATCATGCCCGGATGCGCCCCGGCGCTGTATGGCACGACCTGCAATGTGATGTTGGGCTGTGCTGCCGCCTCGCGCAGGTGCCGCAGTTGCGCGCACATGACCAGCGGTCCGCCGACCTCTCGCCACAGCGCGGCTTCGTCCATGATCACGGCTAGCTGCAACGGGTGGTCTCCCGTGAGTCGCGCCTGTCGTTTCACCCTGGCCTCGACCCGGCGATGCAAGGTCGGCGGTGAGATGGTTGGACGGACACCTTGGATCGTGGCGCGGGTGTACTCGGGCGTCTGGAGTAGGCCGGGGACAAACTGTGCCTCAAAGTTCAGGAGCTGTCGCGCTGCGGCCTCGTACGTCATGTACGTGACGTACTGCGCGGGGAGGTCCGGAGGGTAGTTGCGTAGTTCGGCCTGCTCCATCATTGCCTTGGCGTGCAGCGCAAAGATGGCGTTGCGCCGTAGCTCTCCCGTGCCGTAGGTGTCGAGCAGGGCTACGACCGTGCGGCGTTGTGGGCAGGTCCGGGCGGTCAGGACCCGGTGCAGGGTGGCCGGGCTCACGCCGGTCTGCTGCTTGAGCTGATCGGCCCCGATCTTGGCCGCCGTGTGGAGTTGGGACAGCTCGGCGGCGAAGCGCCGCAGGTGCGGGGTCGGCATGTACCTGGATGCGGTCACGCTCACTCCCTCCGTGTGATTGAGCGTTGAGGGTGAGTGTGGACCATGCGACGGCCAGTCGCCAAGTGGCGTCGCAGATGACAAATCTCATCCGTTCTCTTGCACGCGATCAGGAGGCGGGCCATGCTGGGACGCGGCGCGGCATTCCCGTGAACACGATTCGTCGCGTGCCCTTGGCCAGGCCGTCAATGTATCCCCACGTCGGGCGGCCCCTATCCCGGGAGGGACCTTGGCTTACCTTGCCGCGATGCGAACGCCGCTGGCCGCGACGAACCGGGCGGCTGGCCGAGCGCGGTCGGCTGTCACCGAGGCGCTCAGAGCGTGGGGCATAGGCGATGACCTCACGCAGGCGGCGGTCCTTCTCGCCTCCGAGCTGGTGACCAACGCCGTGAAGGTGAGCGGGGCGGATGACTCCGGACCCGCCCCGGTGGCGCCGGAAGGACTGCCGGTAATCGGCTTGCAGGTCTGGGTTGCTCCTGGTCTGTTGACGCTTGAGGTGTGGGACAGCAGTCCCGAGGTGCCGAGCGAGTCACATCCCGAGGCCGAGGCGGAGGGAGGCCGGGGCCTCTGGCTCGTGACGTTGTACGGCTGGCGCTGGGGTGTCGTTGCGGGTCGTCGCGGCAAGGTCGTGTATGCCGAACGTGAGGCCGAGGTGATCTCGGCGCGGGCCAGCGACCGGTTGCGGCTGCCGGAACGAGTCTGTACGGGGACGGTCTGCGGGGCCGGACAGTGGCATCACGACATGCACGCCGCGTTTGACGCAAGGCTGTTAGCCGAGTGACTGGTGTTGCGGGTGGCTGACGGCCAGGCGAAGGATGAAAGCGAGGGCTGAGCAGTCGATCAGCCGCGAGGAGTGAAGAGGAGTCATGGCGAGTCTGAAGAGCGAATTTACGGTTCACGAGCGGGCGGCTGTACGGAATCACGTCAGCGCGCCGCCGCGTCGCCGGTTGGGCGTGGCGGGCATCATGCTGGACGAAGAGGGCCGCGTGCTGCTGTGCGAGAAGCCGTTGAACCAGAAGGGACCTGTCCCCCTGTATCACCCGGGAGGCGTGCTGGAGTCGAACGAGGACATGCGCGCCGGTTTGAGCCGCCACATTCAGGCGACCCTCGGCCTGGACATCACTCCGGGTCGCCTGCTGGCGGTGCACCATATGCCGCAGGAGATGTGCTTCTGGTTCGACGTGGATGACTCCTATCTCGCCAAGGAGGTCATCACCTACGTGTTCGACTGCGGCACCGTCGCCGCGGACACAAAGCTGATGCTCGGGCCGGGCATCGCGGAAGCGCACTGGTTCGAGCTGGAGGCGCTGGACAAGAACCTGCTGCCGTTCATGGCCGCGAGGACGGGGAGCGCGCTGCGGGCCTTGGGCGGCGGCGACGTGGAGCTTCTGACGGGACACCCCTTATGGCGCTGAGGACACCGGCCCCTGCACGTGATGACGTGCGGGGGGCCGGTGTCGTGCTGAGGTCCGGGCGGCGGCTGGCGCGAATTCGGGACAGCGCCGTCTGGCGCTGTCCCGAATTCGCGCCAGCCGCCGCCCTCCGCCGGTGGGGGCGGAGGTGGAGTGGGGTGCGGGCGGGAGGCCGCAGCGGAACGGGATCGCGGGCGGGGCCCGACGGTTGCGGCGGTCGGATGTGCGGTGGGACATCCCCGTCTGGGGACGTGTCCCACTGGCCGGTACCGCTGAACGGGCCAGCCGCGTCGGACCTGTCGGGATCGCAGGCCCCACGCGGCTGGCAACGTCCGCCCGCCCCGCTGAACCCGAAGGCGACCAGCGAGGCGCGACCAGACTAGATGGAATAGAGGGGGCGCCGGGCGCGCCCGGCTCAATGGGCCGGGTGTGATCACGGTGCGCAAGATCCAGGTTGAGGTCGGCGATCGGCGCGGCGCCCTGGCTGCCGCGCGGTACGCGCTGGAGCCTTCGGAGGGGCCGGAGGCCTACGTTCGCGACGGCGAGGACGCGAGCTCGCCGCAGTGGGGCGGGACGGTGTGGCTGGGTTCCGAGGAGGGGCTGAGGCAGCTCGGGCTGGAGCGCGGAGCGGCGGTGGAGCTGGAGGACCTGACCGCGGCGCTGCAGGGGCGACACGCGCGGAGCGGCGAGCAGGTGCGGAAGGCGGGACCGTCGCCGGCGCGGGACGCGCTCGGCAACGAGCTGCTCGACGAGAACGGTCGGCCGTACAAGAAGCAGATCGTCAACAGCTACGACCTGACCTTCTCGGTGCCGAAGTCGGTGTCGGTGCTCTGGAGCCAGGCGGACGGGGAGCTGCGCCACGAACTCGAGCAGGCGATCGTGGACTCGGCCAACACCTCGTTGGAGCACGTCGTGCGGACCCGGCCGGTGATCGGCGGCAAGGAGGTCGGCCAGGGGTTCGTGGCCTCGGCCTCGCTGCACGTGGTCGCGCGCACCGCGGACGGCGACCCGGCGCCGGCACCGCAACTGCACGTGCACCTCGACCTGGTCGGGGTGCTGGACGAGAACGGGAAGCTACGGACCCCCGACAGCGGCGCCCTCTACAAACACAGCGCGATGCGCGAGATGGGCGCGGTGGCGCGGGGGGTGCTGGCGCGGCGGCTCGAGGGGATGGGGTTCGCGGTCAAGGCGCGCACCGGTCGCGGCGGTCGCTACTTCGAGCTGGCGGGTGTGCCGACCGACCTCGCCGAGCGCCTCTCGGGGCGCAGCCGCGACGTGCTCGCCTGGGTGGAGGGGGTGCAGCGGCGGCTCGGCGTCCGGCTCGACAACCGGGGGGCGGCGCGCGGCGCCGAAGCGACCCGACGCGACAAGGCGGCCGGCTCGCGGGTCGAGATCCAGTCCTGGTGGGACGGCCTGGCGCAGGAGTACGAGTTCGGCGCCGGTTCGATCAGGCGGATGCGCGGCAAGCCGATCCCCGGGCGCGATCCCGCGCCGATCCAGGAGGAGATCCGGAAGGCGGTGCTCGAGCGGCTCTGGGAGGAGGGGCCGACGGTCTCGGTCGGGGCCCTGCAGTCGATCGCCTACGAGTACGTGCCGATGGGCGTGGACCTCGGCGAGGCCAACCAGGTGCTGCGGGAGATGGTGGCCCGGCGCGAGCTGGTGACGCTCGACGACTGGCTGGTGACCAGCGGCGAGATCCGGGGCACCGAGGAATACGTCTGGAACGTCGCGCTGCAGGCGGCGCAACGCGGCGAGGCGCTGCCCGGATGGGCCGTGGAGCAAGGGGTCGCGACGGCGGAGGCCGGCCTCGACGGTCACCGGCTCGACCCCGAACAGCGGCAGGCGGTCGGGCAGCTGACCGCCGGATCGGACTGGGCCTGCCTCACGGGCCGGCCCGGGACCGGCAAGGGCCCGGTGCTGGAGGCGGTTGCCGAGGCGCACCGCAGCGCGGGCTGGGAGGTGATCGCCTGCTCGCTGGACAACGCGACCGCGGTCCGCCTCGGCAAGCAGGTGAACGGCAAGGCGATGTCGTTCCAGATGCTCGACTACCGCCTCAGGACCGGGCTGCGGATCGACGACCGGACCCTTCTCCTGATCGACGAGGCGTCGAAGGCGGGACTGAAAGATTGGGAGATCCTGGCGCGGGCCTTCGAGCACGCCGGGCGGGTGGTCGCGGTCGGCGACGTCAGGCAGTCGGGCGCGATCGAGTGCCCGGGTATGTTCGACCTGATCCTGGCCGACGATCGGATCCCGACCTCGACGCTGAAGGTCGTGCGGCGCCACCGGGATCCCGCCGACAAAAGCAAACCGCACCCGTGGCTGGCGCGCGCCTCGGCGGTCGAAGGCAGCGGCGAGGGGAAGGAGGCGATTCGCCCCGGATACCACGACGCGCTCTACGCGGGGGACGCGGCAGAGGCGATCGCGGTGCTGAAGGAGGAGGGGGCGCTGAACATCCACGCGACGCACGAGGAGGCGATGGTCGCGCTGGTGGAGAAATGGCACGACCGCCGCGGCGAGTACAACCTCGACGTGCGCGACACGGTGCTGGTCGTTTACGGCACCAACGAGGACGTCGATCGGGTGAACGCCCTGGCGCAGGCGAAGCGGATCCAGGCAGGGGAGATCGGCGGACCGAGCGTGCCGGCGGTGGACCGCAGCTACCGGATCTACGCCGGCGACGTGGTGATGCTGCGGGAGACGGCCTACAGGCCGCCGGAGGCCGAGCACGGTGGCCCGCGGCCGGAGCGGGTCGAGAACGGAACGATGGGGACGGTCCTCGCGGTCGACCCGCAGCGGCAGCGAGTCACGGTCGGCTTCGACACACCCAACGACGGAATGCGCGAGGTGACGATGGACCTCGGCGAGCTGCGGGCCCGGTGGGAGGAGCAGGAGGCGCTGCGCAAGCGGGGAGAGAAGGCGGAGCGGATCCCCTCGCTGCGCCTCTCGATCGCCGGGCACGTGTTCCCGCTGCAGGGAGGGACCTGGTGGTACACGGGCTCGCTGTGGGGGGACGGGCGCATGCGCCTCGAGGACGTGATCAGCGGCGACGCGCGAGCGCAGTGCGTCCTCGACGTCCACGTCGATCGCGAGAGCCTCGGCCGGGAGGGGACCGATAACCAGAAGCTGGTGCGCAAGGCGAAAGGGCTGAAAGAGATCCGGCACAAGCTCGCAAGCGTCACTCACGAGGAGACGCGCGGAGCCGGAGTCTCGGCGCCATACAGCAACCTCGAGCCGGCTCCGGCGCTGCCGCTGGTCGAGCAGGCGGATTTCGAGCGGCCGGGCGCTCGGCGGGAGTTTCGCGATCCCCTGCGCCACCACCGCAGGCTGCTCGGTCCCGACCGGGTGGCGGCGCTGGAGCGGCGGGCGGGGGAGCTGGCGGAGCTCGTCGGGGCGCTCGGCGAGGAGGAGCTGGAGATCGCCGCCGAGCGGGCGGAGGAGTCGATCGCCCGGCTCGATCCGCCCGCGGCCTACGAGTCGCTGCGGATCGAGCGGGCCAAGGTGCCGGTCGGCAAGAAGATCGACAACGGGCGTGAGCTGGCGGCGGAGCTGTGGGCCGAGGCGGAGGCGATTCGCCGCTCGCCACGGCAGCGGCGCGAACGAAGGCAGCTGCTGGAAGCCGCGGCGGCGCGCGAGGTGGAAGCCGACCGCTACGAGGCCGAGCTGGCCGAGCTGCGGGGCCGCGAGCGGGAGCTGCGGGAGCGGGGGCTGCACCTCGACACCTGGCTGGAATCGGAGGGCGAGGCGATCGCGCTGGCGAGCGCCGCCGAGCGCGAGCTCGCCGCGCGCGGGCGTCGCGAGGCGGGTCCGGAGCTGGACGGCGCGGGCCTCGATCCGCGCCCGGCGCCGGACCTGGGGCTCGAGGCGGGCATCTGAAATCGAGGGGGGCGGAGCAGCAGCCTCGGTCAAAAGATCGGGTGATGCTGACGATCCGCAAGATCCGCGTCGCCGCCGGCGACTGGTCCGCGGCAAGGCGGGCGGCGGAGTACGCCCTCGGGGCGCGCGAATCGCCCGAGACGGTGGCGGCGGGGATCGACGCTGCCCGCGGCGAGGAGGCCGCCCTCGATCGCACGGCGGCGCCGACCGCGATCTGGCTCGGGTCCGCCACGATGCTGTCCCAACTCGGGGTCGAGCGCGGTGAGCCGCTCACCGTCAAGGGCGTCGGGCGCTCCCTGCAGGGCCGCTCCGCGAAGAGCGGCGTGCGGCTGCGGCGCGAGGGCCGGCTGAGTCTCGACGAGCTCGACGAGCAACGCCGGCCCATATATGACGAGCAGGGTCGCAGGCGCAAGGTCCGCGTCGCCGGGACCAAGAGCGTCGACCTCACCTTCTCGGCGCCGAAGTCGGTCTCGGTCCTCTGGAGCCAGGCGGACCCCGAACTGCGGGCGGAGATCGAGGCGGCGATGATGGCCGCCGCCGACGCGGTGCTCGAGAACATGACGATGAGCAAGCCGGTCGTCGCCCACCGGCGCTCGCTCTGGCCCGCTGCCGGGTTCGCGGCGGCGGCCTCCCTCCACGTCGTCGCGCGGGCGGCGCGCCGGGCGCCGGTGCCCGCGCCCCAGCTCCACGTCCACGGCCTCGTCGTCGGCGTCGAGCGCGCCGATGGCTACTTCGCCTCGCCTGAGCTCTCGCGCATGTTCAAGTACGGCGCCCCGCTGGAGGGAGGCGCGGTCGGCCGCGCCAAGCTCGCCGAGCGCCTCGTCGACCTCGGTTTCGAGATCGAGCAGCGGGATCGCTTCTTCGAGGTAGCCGGCGTCCCCGCCGGGTTGCTGGAGGAGATGTCGGCGCGCTCCCGCGAGGTCGAGGCGGGGATCCGCGAACGCGAGCGCGAGTGGGGCCGGGAGCTGAGCAACCGGCAGCGGGCGGCGGTCGCGATGGAAACGCGGCTGCCGAAGGGTCAGGAGCCCGCACTCGAGCGGACCGTCGGCGCCTGGGCGGAGGTGGCCACCCGCCATGGCTTCGACCGAGGGCGGATCGCCGAGCTGCGCCGCGGCGGCGGCTTCGCCGGCGCGCTCGACCAGCGCCTCGCCGCGGTCGTCTCGAGCGCTTCGAGGCGGCAGCGGGCGATCCGCGGCAAGGTCACCGAGGCGGAAGCGCGGGCGCTGGTACTCGAGTGCGCCGCCGGTCTTCTGCGGCTCGAGGAGACCCGGGGGAGTGGCCTGGCGGTGGCGGCGTGAGACGGTTCCGCCCCGAGCTCGGCGACGCTGCCGTGGTCGCCCTGCTGAGCGGCGCCGTCGCCTGCGCGGCGATCGCGGCCGCGCAGTCGTGGCGCGCCGCGGCTCTGGCGCTCGCCGCGGCGCTGGCGATCGCCGCGACCCGCATCCGCTTCTCACTCCAGGTGGCCGCCTGCCTCTTGGTGGCGGTCGCGCTGATGGCGCTGGTGGGACCGGGGTAGGGCGATGGCGAACCGGATCGGAGGCGCCGGCGCGGTGTCCGACGAGCAGCGGGGGATCCTGATCTTGGTGGCGATCGTTGGTTGTCTCGCGGCGGTCTTGCTGGCCCTCGCCTGGGTGGTGCCCTCGCTCGCCGCCTGGGTCCACTCGGGGCGCATCCCCCGGCTGGGGCTGCGCGACGCCGTGTCGGCGCCTGCCGATCACCGGTTCTGGAGCGACCGCCCGGCCCACGCCTACCCGCGCGCGGTCGCCGCGGACCTGCCGCGGGCCCGGGAGTTCTGGACCACCACGGCGCTCTTCCTGCTCGGCGTCCTCGCCGCCTTGCTGGCGCTCGCCCGCGAGATCGACGTGAGGATGAGCAGGCCGGCGGCCGACCGCCGCTGGTGGCAACTGCGCGGCCGGCGGCCACACGAGTTCGGGCGCTACCGGACGGTCGGCGAGATGATCGTCTCCGGGCCCTCGCCGGAGCGCGTGATCGTCGGCAAGATCGGCCGCCCCCGCTCGTTGGTCGCGATCGGCGAGACCGAGCAGATGGCGGTCGTCGCCGCGCCGCGGACCGGTAAGAGCTCCGGCCTCGTGATCCCGGCGATCCTCGAGCACGAGGGCCCGGTGGCGACGACCTCGGTGCGGACCGACGTCGCCGAGCACACCCTCGCCCGCCGGCGGGCGCTCGGCGAGGTCTGGGTCTGGGACCCGTTCGGTGCCCACAGCGACAGCTGGGACCTGCTGCAGGGCTGCGAGGACTGGGAGCACGCGCTGCTGGTCGCGCGCTGGCTGGGGCACGCGCGAAAGGTCGGCGAGGGCATCAACCAGGACTACTTCGACCAGGAGGCCGAAGGCCTGGTGGCGCCGTACCTCCATGCCGCCGCCATCACCCCGGACGTCACCGCGGCCGGCGTCTACGACTGGATCCTCGACCGCGATTCCGACACCGCGATCAACATCCTCGACGACGTCGGTGCCGACGACGCCGCCAACCGCCTGCGGGCCGTCTACTCCTACACCGAGCGCCAGCGCGACGGGATCATCGGCACCGCCGCCGTCCAGTTGAAGGCCTACGGTCACCCGGCCGCGGCGCGGACCGCGCGGCGCGGGGAGGGGATCACCCCCGAGGCCTTCGCCGGCGGCCCGAACACCCTCTACATCGTGGCCGGGCGCGAGCACCAGCAACTGCTGGCGCCGCTGGTGGTGACGATGATCTCCTCCCTGCTGCACTGGATCAGCGAGCGGGAGAACCGGACCGGCACCGGGCTGAAGCCGCCGGCCCTGTTCGCGCTCGACGAGACGGCCTCGATCGCGCCGATCCAGGACCTGCCGCAGATCCTCGCCACCTCGCTCGGCTCCGGCGTCCGCTTCCTCACCGTCTGGCACTCGGTGGCGCAGATCCGCCGCCACTTCGGGCCCGAGGCCGCCGCCGAGATCCTCGCGCTCTCACAGGCCAAGGCCTTCATGGGCTCGATCACCGACCAGCAGACGCGGCAGGAGATCGTCGAGCTCCTCGGACAGCGGCAGGTGCCCGCCGGCGGCATGAGCGAACGGACCGAGGTGATGAGCGCCCAGGCGCTGCAGCGCACCAGCACCGGCGAGGGGCTGCTGATCAGCGGCGATCTGCCCCCGGTGATCTTCGAGCAGCGCCGCCACTACCTCGACCCGGGGCTGCGGCGGCTGAAGGGCCCGCGCGAGCCGTTGGCCGGCGCGAGGCCCCTCGCCTGAGCGCCGTCACATCTCAGCTGCCTGCGGGGTCATGGTGATCGATCGATCTCGGGCGCCGCATCGATCTATCGTCGCCGGCGATCGGTCGATCGGACGGAGCGAATTCAGAGGGGCAAGCCGGCGGCCCGGCTCAACGGAGCCGTAAACGACAGCTACTGGGAGGTGGATTCGCAGATGGACATCAAGCAGAACTGGACCGGGGTCGACCGGCGTCACATGGCGGCGCTCGAGGCGATCGCCGAGCAGGGATCGTTCAGCGCCGCGGCGCAAAGCCTCGGTTATGTCCAGTCGGCGGTATCGGACCAGATCGCCTATCTGGAGCGTTGTGCCGGACTGCAGCTGGTGAAGCGCCGTAAGGCCGCGGGCGCGGGGCCGCTGACCGACGCCGGACAGCGGCTGCGCCGCCATTTCGAGGCGATCTCGATCCAGCTCGCCGCTGCCGAGGCGGAGATGGCGGGGCTGCGCGAGGGACGGGCGGGAGCCCTGCGGATCGGCGTCTTCGAGGCGGCGGCGGAGCGTCTGCTGCCCGGCGTCCTGCTGCGGCTTCGCACCGCCGAGCCGGGGGTCGAGGTCGAGGTGGTCGAGCGCGAATCGGAGCGCGAGCTGGCCCAGCTGGTCGGCGGCGGTGAGATCGATGTGGCGCTGGGGACGCTGCCGCTCGGCGGCGGACAGCTGCGGCGACGGCAGCTTCTACGCGACCGCTACGTGGCCCTGGTGCCTGCCGACTGGCCTCTGGCGCGGGCGGTCGAGCCGGTCGACCTCGGTGAGCTGGCCGGGTTGCAGCTGATCGGCACCCACCCCTCGCCGGCTACCGCCCTGCTCGAGGACGAGCTGCGGGCCGCCGGGATCGAGCCGGACTTCGTCGTCCGCTCCGGCCGTGGCAGCGTCGTCCGGGCGATGGTTGCGGCGGGGGTCGGCGCGGCGCTGGTGCCGCGCCTGGTCGCCGAAGGCGCCGGCGGCCGCTGCGCGGTCGTCGAGCTGGAGCGGCGGCTCTCGCCGCAGACGGTCGTCGCCTACTGGCGGACCGACCGCGGCGACCGGCCCGGCCTCGACCGGTTCGTCGAGCTCGCCTCCGACCAGGCGACGAGGATCGCGGCCGCCCGGGTGCGCGGTCCTCAGCCTGAGCCCGCGACCGTGACCTTGATCGGATGAGAGGAGCCGGTCTCGAACGGGTAGTTCTCCTGCTTCGGCACGCGCGCCCGCAGCAGGTAATGCTGGACCCCGGTGGTGCGCGAGAAGGTGTACCGGTAGGCGAAGCGGCCGCGGCGGTTGGTGTTCGTGGTGGCGAAGGTCTGCCAGCCGGTTTCCCGGTAGGCCTGCAGTTCGACCAGGCTGCCGCGCCTGGGGTACGGCGGCGAGCGCAGGCGGCCGCGCATCGTCAGGGTCTGGCCATTGACCAGCGAGAGCGGGGTTCCCTGCAGCTCGAGCGGCGCCCGAACGCGGACGGCGACGCTGCCGACGACGGCGCCATTGCCGGTCCGGTGGACGAAGAACACCCGCCGCGAGGGCCCCTTCTTCACCTTGTAGGAGAAGTAGCCGCGGGCGTCGGTGGTCTTGATGGCGGTGCGGTGCAGAGGGCCGGTTCCCGCCGCCTGCCGCTCGGCGATGCAGACTTCGGCGTCGGGCACCGGCTTGCCGTCGCCGCCCACCAGCCGGCCGCGGACCTTGACCTCCTGGCCGAAGCGGGTGGTGATCGCCCGGGACTCCCGCTTTCCGCGGGCCGCCACCCTGACCTTCATGTCCATTGCCTTCGTCACCGGGGTCGGGTTGCAGCGACCGTTGTCCGTGTGGATCGTCACCGGGCCCCAGGAGGTGACGTTGGTCGCGGTCGCATCACTGACCAGGATCCTCAGGCTGTGGGCGCCGTCGGCGAGCTTGCTCGTGTCGAGCGAGATCGTCCCGGTCGCGCTCAGTTTGCAGGGCTGGACCGAGACGTACGGAGGTTTGCAGAGGCCGCCGTTTTCGTCGAGGGTGGCGCTCTGGACGATCGTCCCGTCGACTTCGAGGAACGCCTGGTAGACACCGCTGCCGGTGTCCGTCGCCGCGATCGTCACCGGCTCGGAGCCCGAGAGATGGGCGGTTGGCGAGACGAGCGGGCCGCTCGGCGTCGCGGCGATGATCGGTGCGGTGTTGTCGGCCAGCGTAAGTTCGCCGCCGAACAGCTCGAAGCGGGCTCCAGGCGCTTCGGCCGGGCAGGATTCCGCGGTTCCGTCCGGGATGCCGCAGGTGACGAAGAACTCCAGCCCGGTGACGCCGGTCCGGCCGCTCATCTGGACCAGGTTGCTCGGATCGAACGGATTCGCCGGGTTCCCTTTGGAGGTGCAGCCGTGCGTGGTGGTGCAGTTGTCGAGTTCGGAACGGACGACCGTGCCGCGCTCGTCGTAGAAGTAGTGGTAGTTCTTGGCGAGCTGGGCGGCCCGCCAGAACTTGTAGGCGACGATTTCGACCCCGGCAGGCGCGTCCACCTCGGCGTTCAGATGGTCGGGGGACGGGTGCGTCGTGGTCGGACCCATTTCCAATTCGTAGGGACCCGACGGGCACTGGTCCCTGGTGGCGAGGGCCGACGGGGGCGGACCTTCACTGACGCGGAATTCGGTCGGCCTGGCGTCGCCGCCTTCGGGCGTGCGGCAGAGATAGGTGGTGTAGGTACCTGCTTCGGCGGCCTCGGGAACGGCGGCGAAGAGGAGCAGGACCGCGAGGGCGAGCAGTGGGAGGAAGGTGGGAATGAGGAGCTTGAGCTTCATGTTGGCCACTTTGGCGCCGGGCGCCGGAGGACTGGCGCGCGACTTGCGATCCAGCCATCGCAACGGGCGATCACCGGGTGTCGTCGATCGCGATCGGCCGATCGCCGATCGCGATCGAACAAACGGGAGATGCCGCCAACACTATCAATTAATGTGCACATTTCTACTGAGTTTTAGGTACGAGGGGTTATCGGTGGCAGCGTGAACGTGTTTGAGGCGAACAGGGCTTACGAAGAGCACCGCGACTACGTCCTCGCTGTCCTGCGCCGCCGCTGTGGCTGGCTCGCCACCGACGAGCGCGAAGCGCTCTTTCACGACGCCTATGCCGTGCTGCTTGAAAAGGAGCGCGACGGCGAGCTCGACCCTTCGACGATGCACGGCAACCAGGTGCGCGCCTACCTGACCCAGACCGCTCTCTTCAAGGCTCTCGACGAGGGCAAGCGGGCCGAACGGAACCGCTCGGCGCCGCTCGAGGACGCCGGCGCCTTCGAGGAGGACGCATCGCGGCCGCTCGAGGACTCGGTCTCGGCCGAGCTCGAAGGCGCGCGGGTGCGGGAGATCGTCGCCGAGCTGCCGCGGCGGCGCCAGGCGATCGTCAAGCTGCGCTTCTTCTTCGAACGGACGCCGGACGAGATCCAGGATCTGCTCGGGGTCAGCAGCCGGGTCTACCGGCGCGAGCTCGAGCGGGCGGTGAAACAGATCGCCGACCGTTATGAGCTGGTTCGCGAGGGGACGTTCTGCGACAGCAAACGGAGCCTCCTGCTCGCCTTCGTCGCCGGTCTCGCCGGACCCGGGCGGGCGCGGGAGGCGCGTGCCCACCTCGAGACGTGTCCGGCCTGCGCCTCCTGGACGATGGAGATGCGCGCGACCACGCGCCGCGCCGCCGCCTTCCTGCCGCTGCCCGCGCTGACGGGCCTCGGCTCGCGCTCGGCCCGGTTCGGCGACGCGCTCGGCTGGGCGCGCGATCACCTCTCCTCGCTCCTCACCGGCGCCAAGCAGAACGCCGCCGCGCTCGCCGGCCGCGTCGACACCGGAGCCGGGGGCTACCTGGCCGGGACGCGTCCGGGCGCCGTCGTCGCCACGGTGATCGGCTGTGCGGCGATCGGCGGCGGTGCCTATTGCGCCGTCGACGGGGTGCCGCGCGGCCTGATCGACGCGCTGCCGGGCGTCCACCTCGAGGAGGGAGCCAAGGAACGGGCGAAGCGTCCGGTCCGCCAGATCGTCCACCGCCCGACCCCGGTCGTGGTGCATCACGTGGAACCACCGGAACCGGAACCGAAGCCGGTCGTCCACCACCACCGTCATCACGCGAACCCGGAAGCCCAGGCGGCGAGCTCGCACGAAGGCTCACACCTGGAAGCGGAGGCCGCGGCCGCCGAAGAAGAGTTCGGCCTCGAAGCCGAAGCGACGACCAGCGAACCGGAAGCGTACGCCTCGGAAGGCTCCTACCCGGCGCCTTCCACCGCGCCGCCGCCGCCCGAAGAAACCCCCGGGTCCTCGGCCGAGTTCTCGCCGTAGCGGGCCGGGTCCGGGCCGTCCACCCCACCGCCGGGTGCGGCCGGGTGTCCGGGTCGCCTCAGGGTCGTCCTGGCAGGTTGTGACTCCCATGAGGCGACCAGGACGTGGGGCGGGTGAGGGGTTCGTGGGAGAGCCGGCAGACGGACGTTGCGAAGTCGGACTTTTGTGAGGATCCCGTGCGAGAGAAGGCACACCTCCCCGGATCTCTGCCCCGCCTCACCGGGATCTGTGACGAAGATGCCGGGAACGTCGCACTTCTGGGCGCCTTCCGTCGCTCTTCGGGCGGGGATCGAGCGCCCGAAAACGCGCTGCATGAGTTTTCCACCGTATAGGGGGGTCAACTCATGCAGCGCGTCCGTGACTGTTGGACAACACGGGCAGAAGCGTGACGTTCCCTGAATTTTCGTGATGAGGTCAGACTTCCATGACGGTCCCGTGCGGGAGACGCCCGGAAGCCGACTCCGCCATTGCCTGGCCGTGCGCAACGCCCTGGAGCCCCTCGTCTGACGGATGTGGTCGTCCTTCCCTCACCGCCTGCCGACATCCAGGGCGACGACGAAGTCGGGGAGGCGCGCGGGGTTGCTGCGTCCATAGAGCGGGTGATGAGGACGCGGGACGAGAACAACGTCTTTCTGCTGCCGGTCGAGGAGGCCGAGGAGGAGTTCGTCCACCCGGCCGAGATCCGCCGACGCCGACGCCTGCGGCCGCGCCTGCGTGTTCCGCGGCTCGCTCGGATGTCACGGCCGCCTCGGCTGCCCCGGGTCTCGCGGACGAACGGTGCTGTGCTGGTGGGCATCGGGGCGGTCGTCCTGTTGATCGTGGTGGCCGCGATCGGATCCGGTGGGGGAGCTTCCGGCGGTCGGACCGAGGGGCATGACGCGATCGCGCCCAAGAGCGAGGTGGCGCGACCGCATCCGGTGAAGGTTCACCCGCGGCCGCGGCGGTCGCGCCGACGGCCGGTGAAGCGGCATCGCCGTCCACGGCGGCAACGGCCCGTTCACCACCGGCACCCGGTCGCGCCCGATTCCGAACCGGCGGTCGATCCCGCATCCGAACCGGCGGTCGAGCCCGCACCCGAACCGAGCGAGGAATACGTCCCGGAATCGGAAGCCGAATACGTACCGACGCCGGAACCGGAACCTGAATACGTACCTGCGCCGGAACCCGAATACGCGCCTGCGCCCGAACCGGCGCAGGCGCCGGCGCCGGAAGGCGGCGGCGAAGCGGGCGGGTCCGAGTTCGGATTCGAGCGGTGAGCGGCACGGTGACAACTCAGGGGGGCGGCGCCGGGTGCGCACTCAATCGAAGCGGTGTGGACCAACACCTGGAACGGAGGACGCAATGAAAAGTGGAGTGTTCGTCAGCAGGTTGCCGCGGGTGCCGGTGCCGTCAAGGCGGACGGCGGCGATCCTGCTGGTGGCATTGACGGCGCTGGTCGCGGTGGTCGCCCTGATCGGTGTCCCCGACCTGCTGATGCCGGCGGGCAAGGGCAAGGGGCTCGGTGACCTGCAGACCGCGCTGGGCAAAGTCGAAGGACCGGCGATCGCCGTCTTCGGGACCCTCTCCTTCCTCGGTCTCGTGGCCGGCGGCGGGATGGCGGCGATGGGGATGCAGCAGGGGATCCGGATCATGGTCACCGCCGGACTGGCGGGCGGCGGCGTCCTGCTGGGCAAAGGCCTGATCGCCTAGCCATGACCGTCGGACTGGGACATTCGCTCCGGGCCAGGCTCGCGCTGGGCTCCCTCGTCGTGGCGCTGGCACTGCTCGCCGATTCGGCCTCGGGGATCGATCCGGCAAGCGCGGATCCGGTCCCGCTGCCGCCGGTGCTCACGCCGCCGCCGGCCGCGCCCCAGCCGGTCAAGCCGCCCCTGGCGCCGCCGAAGGAATCGAAGGGGCCGCTGAAGCCGTACGTCCCGCCGACCAAGCCGACGAAGAGCCTGCTGCCGGAAACCAAGATCTCCTCGGGCGAACAGAAGGCCAAGGAAAAAGCACAGAAGACGAAAGAAAAAGAAGAAGAAGAACTCAAGAACGATAAGGGTCACGGTGCCTGCAGGCACGGCTTCGGCTCGAGCATCACCAACAAGCTCTCGGTCTCCTGCATGACCGAACAGGCAGTGGACAAGATCTTCGGGCTTCCCGACGGGTTCGGCACGCAGAAGCTGCTGCGAGGGCTGCTGAAGGTCCCGGACTTCGTCGGCGATTCGCCCGCCGAAGGTGTCAGCAACGCCGAGTGGTTGACCGAGTCGATCGCCTTCGCATTGCTGATGGCGGCCGTCACCTTCACCCTCTTCCACTATTTCGCCGCCGGGATGATGTCGGGCGGCGGTAGCGGGATGTTCGTCGACGGTGTCACCCGTTGTGTCGGTGCCGCGCTGATGATCCTCGCCTGGCCGTTCATCTTCGAGAACGCCGCCAACATCACCAACGTCATCACCAACACCTTGATCCCCGAATCGTCGATCGACGGTGGGGTGGGAATGCTTGCCAACGCCGCCGAAGCCGGCGGCACCCTCGGGGCCGGCCTGCTCGTGATGATCGTCTTCGCCGTCCTGATGCTGATTCTCCTGATGGTGAAAATCGGGCTGCTGACGGGCCTGATGATCGCCTTCGTCGGGACGCCGCTCGCCCTGGCTCTGTGGCCGATCCCGTCACTCTCCGGCCCGGCGACGTACGCGCTCCGGTTCGTCGGGATGGTCTTCACGGTGGTGATCTTGTGGGCGGTCTGCCTGAGGATCTTCGGCGCCGTCAACACCGAGTTCAGGGGATGGGGAGGCCACAACCTCGGCGTCGGCGAGAAGCTGCTCCTGCCGCTCGTCGGCCTCGGCTCGCTGCTGGCGCTGCTCTCGATCCCCCGCCACGCGGTCCAGATGTGGAACGTGGCCCCGCAGAGGGGGACGGTGAGCTCGATGTTCCAGTACGCGGCCTCCAGCGTGATCGCGAACTCGGTCCGCGGCGGGGGGAGGCAGGCGGCGGGTGCCCGTAAGGCCGGCGGCGGCCAGGCCCGTCCCGGCGGCGGCGCCAATCCCGGCGGCGGGAAACGCCCCGGCGGCGGCACCGCGGGCCCGGGCGCCTCGGGTGGCGGCCGTACCGGCGGCGGCCGCGGCGGCGGTGGTGGTCCCGCCCCCGCCGTGGCGGCCGCCGCGCAGGCCGGCGGAGCGGCGCGGTCGAGGGGCGTTTCGCAGGCCACCCGGAGCGGTTCCGGTGGCGCCCGCGACCCACGTCGCGGCGGCTCCGCGTCGGCGCCACCGAAAGGGAAATCGGGCGGTGGCGGCGGGAGCTCGCGACAGCAGCCGAGCCGGCGCCGCGGGCAGGGCGCCTCGGCCAAGCCCGCGGGCGGTCAAAGCGCCGGGCGCGGGGCGGCGGGCGGCGGCCGCAGCGCGCCCGCGACCCGGCCGCAAGGGTCCGGCGCGAGCGGCGGTCCCGCGGGTCGCCGCGGCGGCGGCGGTGGCGGCGGTACTGGCCGCGCCGCGAGCACGTCGCCCCCACCGCGCGGAACCCAAGGGAGCGGCGCCCAGCAGGCGCGACCCGACCCCCGGCGCCCCGACCCCGGTACGGGCGGCCCGCCTCCCGGCCGCAAACCACCGCGGCCGGGCCCGACCTCACATCAAAAGCCACCACCACCGAGCAAATAGGAGACCTCGATGAACACCGCCTACAAGCACCTCGACTCGAAGCTGCGGATCGCCGAACTGACGATCGGCCAGTGGATCGGAATATTCCTTGGCGTCGGCCTGGCGATCGGTTGGGGCATGTACGTCAGCCCGTTCGGGCCGACCCTGTCACTGACCTCCGCCGTCTACGTCGGCGCGATCCCCGCCGGCGCCGCCCTGCTCGGCAGCACCACCGAGATCGACCCGGTCCTGATGCTGCGTTCGGCGATCTCGTGGCGGCGCTCCGAGGGCCGCTTCCTGCCCGGACCCGGCCACTCGGCAAACGGTTATGTGGTCACCGGCGACAGCCATCGCGAGACCGAGCGCCGCCGCCGCGAGGCCGCGCCGCCGCCTTCGCTGGCCGCGCTGTGGGAGGAGGCGCAGGCATGATCGGCGTCAGCCCCAAGAACGAGGCGCGGCGCGGCGGCGAGCACTCGGAGGCCGGCGACCTGCTGGCGGTCGAGGCGATCGACCGCTCGGGCCTGATCGTCACCAGCGAGGCCGCCTTCGTGCGGATCCTGCAGGTGACGCCGCCGAACCCGATCATCCTCTCGGGCGAGGAACGCGAAGACCTGGCGGCGGCCTTCTGTCACCTGCTCTCGCGGCTGCGCCCCGAACAGAGCCTGCAGTTCTACGTCGAGGCGCGGCCGATGAACCTCGAGCGGGTGTTGGCGGACTCGCGCGCCGAGGTCGCCGCCTGGGCCGGGGATCCGGACGTTGCCTTCGGCCCCGGCGGCGATCCGCTCGCCGCCTCCCGCTGGCGCCTCCACCTGGCGATGGAAGAATCGCTCCGCCTCCACTGCGACGAGCAGGCGGCGGTGCAGATGAACGCCTACGTGGTCGTTCCTTACGTCCCCAGCGGCCGTTCGACCAGGACCGTCCTCAACGAGCTGCGGCCGCAGCGCTGGAAGCTGCCGGTCGCGCCGCTGGAGCGGAACTGGGCCGAGCACCGCCGCGCGGTGCGGCAGAGCCTCGCCCACGCCGACGCGATCCGCGCCGAGCTCGAGGCGATGTCGATGCCGGCCCGCTTCCTCAACGGCGAGGAGGTGGCGAACCTGCTCTGGTCGCGGTTCAACCCGACCAGCGCCGACATGCACCGGCGCGGTCCGCGGATCGCGACCGAGCTGTTCGGCCAGCTCGACGAGAACGAAGAACGCGAACGGGCGCGCGAGGCCGCCCACCGCCTGCGCGAGCAGATCGCGACCGCCTCGCTCGACTTCGGCCGCTCGCGCCACTTCGCCGAAGTCGACCGCGACGTCGAGCAGACGATCTACGCCGCGACCACCGCCGACGCGACGACGATGGGCTGGCTGACCGGGGCGATGCTGACCTGGCAGCCGTTCACCCTCAGCGTCTACGCGCACGCGCTCGACCGCGGGCGCGAGCGGCGGCGGGTCAAACGCGGCTACCGGCGCCTGTTCGTCGTCAACCGGACCGCCGAGGCGAAAGGCCGGGTGCCGGACTTCGACCGCTACACGCAGGAACAGGAGTCGGAGGAGCTGCTGAACGAGATGGCCGGCCACGAGCGGGCCTCGCTGTTCCGCGTCTCGATCTATCAGTCGCTGCGCGCTCCCGGGCCGGACCCGGAGATGGCCCAGCTCGACGAAGCGGTCGACTACTGCACCGACCAGATCGAGTCGATGTCCGACTGCCGGGTGAACCGGGGCGAGTTCCAGCAGCAGGACCTGTGGCCCGCGACGCTGCCGCTCGGCCGCGACGTCGCCGGCCGCACCCGCCGCTACGCGACCCGCAACGTCGGCGACACGGTGCCGCTGGTCGGGATGGGCTGCGGCTCACCGGACGGCATCCCGTTTGCCTTCAGCGACCCGGGCCGGACGCTCGAGCACCTCAACCCCTACGACCCGACCCACTCCAACTACACGATGCTGATCAACGGGCGCAGCGGCTCGGGCAAGACGATGACCGCCAACGTCGTCGTCTCGCGCTGCATCGCCCAGGGCGCGCGCGCCTTCGTCCTCGACCGCGCCGGTCACTACGAGGTGCTGACGAAGCTGGTCGACGGCGGTCAGCAGGTCGACATCGGCGCCGACAACAGCCCCTTCGCGATCAATCCCTGGGACGTGCCCGACCCGGCTGACGTCAGCCTCGAGAAGATCTCCTTCCTGGTCGCCCTGCACGGGGTGATGATGGGCGAGGAAGGGCTCTCGACGCTCGAGCGGGCGCAGCTCGGGGCGGCGATCCGGGCCGTCTACGCGCGGGCGACCGAGGAAGGCGTGGCCCCGCACGAGTCGATGCTGCGCGACGAGCTGCTGCTTCGCTCGGAAGAGGAAAAGACCGAGGAAGCGATCGACGTCGCCGCGCTCCTGCGCAACCTCGCCGAGCGGCTCGGTGAGTTCTGCGGCGATGGCTCCTACGCCTACCTGCTGGACCGCGAGACGACGGTGCCGGACGACTGCCCGATCGTCGTCTTCGACACCCGGCGCTGTCCCGAGATCCTGCTGAAACCGGTGATGTTCTCGATCCTCGAGTACGTCACCCGGGCGGTCGAGCGCCACCGGGCGACGCATGCCGATCTCAGCAGCCGGCCCGACGCGCCGATGTTCGCGGGCAAGACGGTGCTCTTGATCGACGAGGCGTGGCACCTGGTGGGGCGCCGCGAGACCGGTGAGTACGCCAACGAGCTGGCGCGCCGGGCGCGGCACCTCGGCCTCTTCCTGATCGTCATCTCGCAGCAGCTGTCGGACTTCAGCAGCGATCACGGCCTCGCCCTGATCCGCAACTCGACGATGCAGCTGTTGCTCAACCAGCATCCCGACGAGCTCTCCTTCGTCCGTGAATCCCTGGGGCTCTCGGAGGAGGAGGTCGCCGTGGTCGGGAGGCTGAAGACGGTCAAGGGATCGCACTCGCAGATCTTCTGGATCAACGGCACCCGCGGCAAAGGGCGGGTCGCGCTGCGGATCGGACCGTCCGAGTATTGGTGCTTCACCTCCGAGCCGCTGCGCGACGTGCCCCAGCGCGAGGCGAAGATCGAGGAGAACGACGGCGACCTCTGGGCCGCCGTCACCCAACTGGCGGCCGGCGAGACGGTTCCTCCGGCGGTGCTCGACTAGCCGATGGCCGTCGCGGCACCAGCAGCAGCGGGCGCGGCCGGTGGGGCCGCGGGAGGCGGGGCGGCGGCCGGGGGCGGTGCCGCCGGGGGCGCCGGGGGCGGCGCGGCGGGTGGCTCGGCCGGGGGTGCCGGCAAGGCGGGCTCCGGCGGCATCAAGCCCGACCAGGCACTGAAGCACGCGGGCCGGGGAGGAGGCGATGACGAAGAGAAGGAGCGCCGGAGACGCCAACTCCGATTGCTCCTGGCGAGCCCGATCGCCTTCGGCGCCTTCATCCTGCTGTTCTTCTGCGTCGTCCTCCTCTCGGTGTTCAGCGCCGCCCGCACCCAGGCGGAATCCCAATCCACCGACGCCTACCCGACCGGCAGCGGCATTCCCCCCGTCTACTGGCCGATCTACCTCTCGGCGGCGAACCACTACAAGGTCAACCCGTACCTGCTGGCGTCGATCCACTACCAGGAGACGAAGTTCTCCACCGCGGAAAGCTCCCACTCCGGAGTGAACTCGAACGGTTGTTGCGCCGGTCCGATGCAGTTCAACATCGAGGCCGGGTCGTGGAAGGAGTATGAGGCCGCCTTCCGACCGATCGAGTACGAACGCCCCGAAACCCACTATCCCTCCGATCGCCGTGACCTGCCGAGCTGCGCCGACGTACCGGCGAACGAAGGGTGTGTCTACGACGACTTCGACGCGATCGCCGCCGCCGCCGAGCTGCTGCACGACAACCACGCCGACACCAGCCTCGACTCCGCGGGGACCCGATCGGCGGTGTGTTCCTACATCGGCTCGTGCTCGGAGGTGGACGAATGCACCGGCAGCGAAAACCAGTACTGCCAGGTACTGCCGCGAGCACGGAGCTGGGAACTCGAGGGGATCCCGGCGGCGTCCGGACCGGTGCGCGAAAAGATCGTCTCGGTCGCGGTCGAACAGCTCGATAAAGGCGTGCACGAGGGGGCCGGCAACTGCAACCCCTACGGGCCGTGCGAGGAGTGGTGCGCGATGTTCTCGACCTGGGTCTGGGAACGCGCCGGCATCGACATCCGCGCGGCGATGAGCCGCGAAGGACTGAACCCCTACTGGGTGCCGGACCTGGAGATCTACGCGCGGAACAACGATCTGTGGCGCTCGACTCCCGCGCCCGGCGACATGATCATCTGGGGCTCGCACGTCGGCCTCGTGAGAGAGGTCACCGGCAGCCAGATCGCCGAGATCGGCGGCAACCAGAGCGACGCCGTGACCGAACTTGACGGTGCCCCCGGCGACCTCGGCGAGGGGACCCCCGATGGTTACCTAAGTCCACCCGAAGGAGGTCGGAAATGAGACCGCGGCTGCGACCGATCGCGTTGCTCGCCCTGCTGGCCGCCATTGTCGTCGCGATCGGCGGCTGTGGTGTCGGCAACCCGTACGCCGAAACGACCAAGGAAGAAGGCGAAGCGCCGCCCGCCGACCAGGAGCGGATGAAGGAACCGGCTCCGGACCCTGAGGCCGGCGCCCCGCCCGCAGAAATCATCGTGGCGACGCCGCAGGGGACGCTGCGGTACGCCGCGTCGCTGGCGGGCAACTGGAAGGGCGCTGGCGCGCGGCGCGCCTACTCGAGGCTGGCGGCGCTCAGCACCGGCTCGGCGCGGGCCGAATTCACCAGGATCGCCTCGCAGGCCGAGCTCGACGTCCAGGCGGCGGTCGGCTACACCCGCACGCAGGCATCGGTCGCGGCGGTGAGCGTCAAAGGCACGGGCGGCTTCCGCGAAGCGGTGATCGTGACCAAGCAGCGGATCGCCTCCGCCGAACTCACCCATCTGCCGGCCGAATACAAGGTGACCCTGGCGACGCTGACCCGCTGGGGCGGGGGCTGGGCGATCTCCGACTGGGAGCCGCAGCCATGACCGGGCCGAGCATCGACGAGCGGCCCGCGTTCTCGCCCAACGGGCGGCCGGCCCCGCGCGGGGCGCTGGTCGCCGTCTGCGGGATCTGCGGCGGCGCCGGCGCGACGACGCTCGCCTACCTGACCGCCCGCGCGGCGGCGCGCGGCGCCGAGGAGCCGGTCCTGGTGTGCGACCTCGGCGGAGTCGGGGCCGACCTCGCCGAATGCGCGGGGGTCGAGTCCTCGCTCTCGCTGCCGGCCCTGGCGAACGCGGTCGGCGGCGGCGACCCGCCCGACGAGGCGGTCTTCGCACCCGGCGGCGACGGGCTGCGGGTGCTCGCCCGCAGGCCGCGGTTCGAGATGCCGCTCGATTCCGGCGGGATGGCGCAGGTGCTGCAGCAGGCGCGCGAGGCGCACGGCTTCACCGTCGTCGACTGCGGTCTGCCCGCCGGCCACTGCGAGGAGATCGTCCTGGCGGCGGCGACCCACCTGATCTGGGTTCTCCCGGCCCGTGCGGGCGCGGCCCGGCGGGCGCGGCGCACGCTCGAGCTCTTCCCCGGCGACGCCGCGCGAGGGGAGATCGTGGTGGCGCGCGAAGACCCGCAATCGTCGAGCAAGGCCTCGACCGAGGAGCTGGCGGAGATTGCCGCCGGCCGCCACGCCCCGCTGGTGCTGATGCCACACGTCGGCGATGTCGGCATCGAAGGTCCCGAGCAGGCGCTCGAGGCCGCCGCGCTCAGCCTCGACGCGATCCGGGCGGTTCTCGACCGGTGACCGCCCTCGGACCCCCCGGTGCCGGGCCGGCAGCGAGAGTCGCGGGGGTGCTGCTGGCCGCGACCGTCACGACCGCCACCGCGGTCCACTTCCTCGCCGCCGCGGAGGCCCGACAGATGCTCGGCTTCGGCTTCGCGGGAGTGCGGCACACCCCCGCCACCGCGCTTGGGATCTTCGCCAACAACGCTCGCGTGCTGGCCGCGATTCTGGCGGCCGCCATCGTCGTGCAGGCCGGTCGTGAGCTCGCCGCCTCCGCCCCGTCCCGGGCTTTCCCGCAGGCCCTCACCTCGGTCTGCGACTGCGCGCTGCTGCTGTTCTGCTCCCTCAACGTCCTCGCCGTCGGCGCCGCCTACGGGGCCTACGGGCTGCGGACCGTACGGGCGACGGTCGTTCACGGGCCCTTCGAGCTGGCCGCCTTCTCGCTCGCCCTGGCGCTCTACCTGGCCTCGCGCCGCGAACGCCTTGACCGCCGTCGGTGCGCGACCGCCGCAGGCGTCGCGTGCGCCCTCCTCATGATCGGCGCGATCCTCGAGGCCTACGTCTGAGGACGGACGGCGCGACGACGTACGTCGAGGCGGCCACGGACCAGCTGTCCGGATGAAAGGCAGGCCTGCAAGGCTTCGCGCGATGAGCACCTCGCCGATCGACGCCTACCTCGCCCGCCTCCACGAAGAGTGGCTCGGCGACCGCTCCGGGGCGGTCGCCGACTACATCCCGCCGCTCGCCCTCGCCGACCCCGATGCGCTCGGGATCGCGATCACCACGACCGAGGGCCACAGCTACGAGGTCGGCGACTCGCGCGCGTGTTTCACGATCCAGTCGATGTCGAAGCCGTTCACCTATGGGCTCGCGCTTCGCGACCGCGGCTTCGAGGCGATCGACGCCAAGGTCGGGGTCGAGCCGAGCGGCGAGGCCTTCAACTCGATCAGCCTGGCGCCGGGCAGCGGCCGCCCGCTGAACCCGATGATCAACGCCGGCGCGATCACCTCGACCTCCTTGGTCGCCGGCGCCGGGCCGGCGGAGCGCGAGGGGAGGGTGGTCGACTTCTACGGCCGCTTCGCCGGGCGCCCGCTCGAGATTGACATGGAGGTCTACGAATCGGAGCGCGACACCGGGCATCGCAACCGCGCGATCGGCCACATGCTGCGGGCCGTGGGTGTGCTCGAGGACGATCCTGACGAGGCGCTCGACCTCTATTTTCGCCAGTGCTCGGTGAGCGTCGATTGTCGTGACCTCAGCCTGATGGCGGCGACCCTGGCGAACGGCGGCGTCAATCCGGCCACCGGCGAGCGGGTGCTGGCCCGCGACCTCGTGGATCGGGTCCTCAGCGTGATGACGACCTGCGGGATGTATGACTCGGCGGGGGAGTGGGTGGTCGACGTCGGCATGCCGGCGAAGAGCGGCGTCGGCGGCGGGGTCCTCGCGGTCCTGCCGGGCCAGCTCGGCATCGCCGTCTTCTCGCCGCCGCTCGATCGACACGGCAACAGCGTCCGCGGGGTGGAGGTCTGCCGGCAGATCTCCACCGACCTCAACCTCAACCTCCTCCACGTCGCCCGTTCGTCCCGCTCGGCCGTGCGCCGCACCTACTCGGTTGCCGCGGTGCCGTCGCGCCGCCGCCGTCCCGAGGCCCAGTCCTCGGCCCTGGCCGAGCTTGGCGCCCGCGGCGTCGTCCAGATCCTTCACGGCGACCTCGTCTTCGCGGCGCTGGAGAGCATCGTCCGCGGCATCGTCGAACGGGCGGGTGATGTGGACGTCGAGGTGCTCGACCTCACCGAGGTCACCGAGCTCGACCTCGGTGCGGGGCGTCTTCTGATCGGCCTCGCCGAGTCGATGGCGGCAGCCGGGAGGGCGCTGGCGATCGTCCTGCCGCCCTCCGGCGAGCTCCTCGCCGGACTCGACACCGAGCACCTCGAGGTCTTTCCCGATCTCGACCGGGCGACCGAGTGGTGCGAGGAGCGCCTTCTCGCGGCGCACGGCGCCGCCCCCGTCCCTCCGTCGCGGCTGACGCTCGCCGAGCACCGGCTGGCCCGCGGTCTTTCCGCGGACCTGCTGGTCGCGCTCGAGGAGGCGGTCGTCCCGCGGCGCTTCGAGGCGGGCGAGACGATCTTCGCCGTCGGCGACCCGGCCGACGCCGCCTTCCTGTTGCTCGAAGGCGAGGTGACGATCGAGCTGGAGATCGACGGCGCCCGCCGTCGCCTCGCCACCTTGACGCCGGGATTCTCCTTCGGCGAGTTCGCCTTCGCCGACGCCTCCGCCAGGCCGGTCGACGTCCGCGTCGAGACCGCCTGCGAATGCCTCGTCCTCACCCTCGACGCCTTCGAGCGGATGGGCGAGCAGACCCCCGCCCTCCAGGCGGCCCTGCTCCGCAACCTGCTGATCGGCTACTACGAGATCATCGGCCGCGCCACGCGCGAGGCCGGGTCGCTGCCGGGCGGCCGCTAGACGTTTGATCCACGGGTTCTGGCGGGATAGTCCCCGCCCGGGGAGGGATGGCCGGGGCGTGCCGGCCGGCGCCCGGGGCCTGGAGGGATGCGGCCGTCTCAAGCTGTCGCCCGGAGGGAAAAGGCCACGGCCCCTGAAGCTGTCGCCCCGGAGGGGAAGGGACCCGGCCGTCCCGTCCACGGCCCTGGCAGGCTGTGGCCGTGGCCGGGACGGCCGGGTCCGTGGGGAGTGTGGAGGGACCCTGGCGGGAGGATCACGGAAGCGCCATGGGTCCGTCACCGAGGTCGGACCTCGTGACGGAGACGGGACGGAGACGTGACGGAGACGGTGGGAACTCCGCACCTCCTCCCGTCCTCCCACCGCCCGAGGAGTCCCTGTGGTGGGTTACCGTCGCATGGCGACGGTAACCCACCACGCCTCCTCGGGCCCC
>JAFDWO010000155.1 GCA_018268415.1 Actinomycetota bacterium
GGGTCGAGAAGATGTTGCAGGAGGCCCAGCGCACCTCGGCGCCGAGCGCGACCAGCGTCTCGATCAGCACCGCGGTCTGCACGGTCATGTGGAGCGAGCCGGTGATCCGCGCGCCCGCCAGAGGTCTCTGCGCCCCGAACTCCTCCCGGGTCTGCATAAGGCCCGGCATCTCGACCTCGGCGAGGGAGATCTCCTTGCGGCCGAAGTCGGCGAGGCCGATGTCGGCGACCTTGTAGTCCTGGGTGGGGGTGACGGTCACACGTTCTCCTTTGCGTTCTCGAACTCGAAGTGGGTGATCTCCTTGATCGCGCGGGCGCGCTCCTCGACCTCGTCGCGCTCCAGTCGCGCGACGCGCTCGGTGCCGAACTCCTCGACGTTGTGGGAGGCCACGGCGGTGCCGTAGACCATCGCCCGTCGCAGCACGTCGTCGGTGAGGCCCTCGTCGAGGTGCGCGGCCACGTAACCGACGAAGCCGCCGGCGAACGAGTCGCCCGCCCCGGTCGGGTCGACCACCGTCTCCAGCGGGAAGGCGGGCAGGGCGAAGAAGGAGTCGGCGGTGACGAGCGCCGCCCCGTACTCGCCCTGCTTGGCGACAACCACGCTCGGGCCGAGCCTCAGCACCTGCCGGGCGGCGGTGACGAGGTTCGGCGCCTCGGTCAGCTGCCGCAGCTCGGCGTCGTTGAGGATCACGCAGTCGACCCGGCCGATCACCGCGAGCAGCTCCTCCTTGGCGATCTCGATCCAGAGGTTCATCGAGTCGACCGCGGTGAACCGGGCGGCCTCGCACTGTTCGAGCACGCCGAGCTGCAGACCGGGCTGGATGTTCGCGAGGAACAGCGTCTCCGATTCCTGCGAGGCCCGCGACAGCGACGGTTGGAAGGTCTCGAAGACGTTCAGCTGGGTGTCCAGGGTCTCGCGCGAGTTGAGGTCCCAGCCGTACTCGCCCTTCCAGAAGAAGGTCTTGCCGCCCGCGACCTGCTCGACGTCGTCGGTGTCGGTCCCGCGGGTCGCGAGAATCGCCATCTCCTCCGCGCCGAAGTCGTCACCGACCGGACCGACCACCCGCACCTCGTCGAAGAACGACGCCGCCAGCGCGAAGTGCGTGGCGGCGCCGCCGAGCATGCGCTCGCGCTCGCCAAACGGCGTCTTGACCGCGTCGAACGCGAGCGAGCCGACAACCGTGATGCTCACGCCGCCGCTCCCGCGGTCAGCCCGGCCGCCTCGCGGAGCGCGTCGGCCTTGGTCGTCTCCTCCCAGGTGAAGCCGTCGCCCTCGCGGCCGAAGTGGCCGTAGGCAGCCGTGGCCCGGAAGACCGGCCGGTGTAGCCGCAGCTCCTCGCGGAAGGCGCCGGGACGGAGGTCGAAGTGCTCGTCCACGAGCTCGGCGATGCGCCCGCGGCCGATCTTCTCGGTGCCGAAGGTCTCGACCATCACCGAGACCGGCTTGGCGACGCCGATCGCGTAGGCGACCTGCACTTCGCACCGCTCGGCGAGCCCTGCCGCGACCACGTTCTTGGCCACCCAGCGCGCCGCGTAGGCGGCCGAGCGGTCGACCTTGGACGGGTCCTTGCCGGAGAACGCGCCGCCGCCATGACGGGCGGCGCCGCCGTAGGTGTCGACGATGATCTTGCGCCCGGTGAGCCCACAATCGCCCATCGGGCCGCCGACGACGAACTTGCCGGTCGGGTTGACCAGGTAGTTCTCCGCCGTGTGCAGCGTCCCGGCGTCGTAGGGGACGGCCTCCTGGTCGAGCACCGGAACCACGACCTTCTCCCAGAGGTCGGCGCGGATCTGGCCCTGCTCGACCTCCTCGGAGTGCTGGGTGGAGATCAGCAGCTTCTCGATCCCGACCGGCCTGCCGTCCTGGTAGCGCACCGAGACCTGGGTCTTGCCGTCGGGCCGCAGGTAGTCGAGGCTGCCGTCCTTGCGCACCGCCGAGAGTCGCTCGGCCAGCCGGTGGGCGATCGCGATCGGAGCGGGCATCAGCTCCGGGGTCTCGTCGGTGGCGTAGCCGAACATCATCCCCTGGTCGCCCGCCCCGGCGACGTCGAGGTCATCCCCGGAACCGGATGCGCGACGCTCGAAGGCCTCGTCGACACCCTGGGCGATGTCGGGCGACTGCTTGTCCACCGTCACCATCACCGCACAGGTGTTGCAGTCGAACCCGAAGCGGGCGTCGTTGTAACCGATCTGGTCGACCGTCTCCCGGGCGAGCGCCTGGAAGTCGAGGTCGGCGGTGGTCGAGATCTCCCCCGAGATCACGATCAGCCCGGTATTGACAAGGGTCTCGCAGGCGACCCGGCCGTATGGATCGGCCGCCATCACCGCATCGAGGACCGCGTCGGAGATCTGATCCGAGATCTTGTCGGGATGACCCTCGGTGACCGACTCGGAGGTGAACAGGTACTCGTTGTCTGCGTAACTCATCTATCTGCCTTCCTCACCCTTGCGGGTGACTTCGATCAGGTAGGCCACCATCACGTCGTGGTCGCCGAGCCTCAGGTGGTAAGCGTCGGACTGTTCCTCGACGCGGAGGATCTGCTCCTTCTTCTCTTTGAACAGGTCGTGGAACTCGAAGAACGCGAAGGAGACGACGCGGGAGGTGTAACCGTGCGCCTCGAGCTGTTCGACCGTGCGGCGTTCGCCGATGATCGACAGCTGCA
Source organism: Actinomycetota bacterium (assembly GCA_018268415.1). Lineage (GTDB taxonomy): Bacteria > Actinomycetota > Thermoleophilia > Solirubrobacterales > 70-9 > VAYN01. The sequence continues at coordinate 2,663 of JAFDWO010000155.1, forward strand.
TGATGTAGGCGGTGCCATCGTCGGCGAGCGCCTCGGGGAGCAGTTTGATCAGGTGGTCGATCAGGTTCCGGCCCCAGAAGTCGAGCGGTCGGTGGGTGGTCACCTGCTCGAACGGGTCGACCGGCATCTGGTAGAGGCTGGCGACGATCAGGTCGTAACGCTCCTCCGGAACCCAGGGATAGAGGTCGGCAGCGGCGGCGCTGACCCGGTCGGCGACGCCGTTGCGGAAGGCGTTGGTAAGGGTGTTGTCCACCGCCACCTGGTCGATGTCGATCGCGTGCACGTGGCCGGCGCCGTTGCGGGCGAGCTGCACGGTGAGGAGACCCGATCCACACCCCACGTCGAGACAACGTTGGTGGGCGCCGATCCCTTGTTCGAACAGGTACTGCCAGATCAGGAAGCTGCCCTGGGTCGGCGCGAAGACACCCTCGTCGACGGCGATGTCGGGGAATTCGAGCGGGAACAGTTCACGGGCGCGGTCGTTGTGCCAGTGGGTAGCGGGCCCATGGTCGGGCTCGGCGTCCTCGGGGTGCCAGGGCTCCGCCGGCCGTCGATGTCCCACCGGGGTCCCCGCGAGGACCTCGGCCGCGGCCCCGATCTGCTCGGGCCCGACGCCACAACAGCCACCGATGATCTGTGCCCCCTCCTCGCGCCAGGACCGCGCCAGCTCGGCGAAGTCCCGCTCGGAGACATCGCCGTCGGTCCGCCAGCCGGCTGCCGAGAGGTAGCCGAGGTTCGGGTAGACGCCGAGCGCCAGGTCGGTGAAGTCGCGCAGCCAGGAGACCATGCCCGGAACGTGGTCGGGCGGGATGCAGTTGACGAGCAGGGCGCCGATCCCCATCTCCTCGAAGCGGCGGGCGGCGCGGCCGAACGAGTCGCCTTCGGGGCCGCCCCAATGCTCCCCGTAGACGCCGCAGACGCCGTGACGGCAGCGCCGGAAGCTGATCCAGACGGGCAGGCCCGTCTCCATCAGCGCTTCCACGGTCGCGTAGGTGGAGCCGCGGACCAGCGACAGCGTCTCCAGCAGGATCAGGTCGGGGGGATCGCTCTCGAAGGCGCGGGCGAGGAGGCCGATCGTCTCGACTCCTTCCGGCTTGTCGACGTCGCCGTTGATGCTGAAGGCGACGGCGACCTCGGAGTCGCGCTCGGCGCTCGCCGCGCGGGCGACGCGGACGGCGCTGCGGGCGGTGTCCATCCAGTGGATCGGCCGGCCGCCCTCCCACAGCCGCGCGTTGTCCTGGCCGAGGGCGGTCGGCAGTCCCCAGGTGGCGGTCGAGATCACGTCGCAGCCGGCGGCGACGTAACGGGCGTGGACGCGCTGGACCTCCTCCGGGGCCTCCGCCAGGGCACCGATCCCCCACATGTGGTCGTCGAGCTCGGGGCGCCCGCCGCCGACCTCGAAGAGCTCGGTGCCGGTGGCGCCGTCGAGGACCACGCAACGGTCGGTGGCGATCTTCTCCGCGATCCGCGCATAGGGATCGCCCGCCCGCGGCGTCGCGGTGGTGCGTCCGTTCACGGCAAGCTCGGCGAGCTCGGTCTCCTTCCCCATGGCCGGGCAGTATCCGGGCGCCCGATCGACCCCACCACCCCACCCTTACCAGAAAGGCCCTGTCGAACGGATAGGTAGGGCAGGTTTAGGTCCTTTTCGCGGCTGAAATCGCTCTGCAGGCCGGGCTATCTGGGCTCGAACCTATCCGTTCGACCAGGTAAGACGCTACCTTGGAGGGGGTCCAGGTGAAAGTGACGCGTCTACTGTCGATCCATGACCGAATGCAGCGCTCTCTCCGGCAGGCTGGGACGCTCGGCGGAGAGCATCGGCCTCCGCGGGGGCCGACTGGTCCCGCTCCGCTATGGGTCCGCCGCGGGCGAGCTCGCCCTCTGCGTGCGTGCCGTCGGCCTGGTCGACCGCGAGGACCTGCGGGTGCTCAGCGTCACCACCCACCCGAACGGGCTCGACCGACTGACCGCCGCGATACTCAACGGTCGCCTCGCGATCGGCGAGGCGGCGACCGCCGAGCGCTCCCACTGGGGCCGGCTCGCTCCCGACCGCGCCCTGGTCGTCCTCCCGAGCGTCGCCGTGCCGGCGCTCTGCGAGCGGCTCCTGCGGCAACCCTGGGCGCTCGAGGCGAGCGTCGAGGAGACCGCACTGCAGGCGATCGGCGTGATCGGCCCGGAGACCGCCGGCCTGTTGGCCGATCTCGGCGCCGACGGAGCTGCCTTCGCCACGAACGGACGCGGTCGGATCGCGACCTCCTCGGTGGCGGGCGCGGTCGCCTGGATGCTGCTCGACGACTCCTCGGCCTTGGCCCTGGTCGAGCCCGAGGACGCGGTGGGCGCCTGGACCGCGATCAGCGCCGCGGGGAGGCGCTTCGGCCTCGGCTACGTCGGCGCGGAAGCCGCCGAGCGCTTCGACGCGATCCGGTGCCCGACCGGTGATCGCGTCGGACACTGACCGGGGCGAGCTCGGAACCGCACTGCGGGAGCTGCGCCAGATCGAGCGCGAGCTGACCGAGCGCGATCTGGTCCGCCGCTCCGACGCGCTCGACGAAATCCAGGAAGCGGTGGAGGACCTGGGTGAAATCGGCTCCGCGACGGCGATCCTCGAACGCGCCGCGCGGACGCTGGGCGACAACTCCCGCTTCGCGAGCGTCCTGGTCAGCCAGGTCGACGGCGATCGGCTCCGCCCGCGCTCGGCCTGGGCGCGCTCCGGGTGGACGGCGGAGCAGGTCGCCGACCTCGAGGCGATGGAGATCCCGCTGCGCTACCCGTTGATCGAGGCCGAGGTCCTGCGGCGCGGCGGCGAGGCGATCGCGGTCGACGCGGGCCCGCGCTCGCCGACGCAGCTACGCGACCCGCTCGGCTGGCGCCGTTACGTCGTCGCGCCCCTGCGACTGCGCGAGAGCGCGATCGGGCTGCTGCACGCGGAGCTCGAGGCGGCGGACGAGCTCGACGTCGAGGTGGCCGACATCTACGCCAAGGGCCTCGCCGCGGCCTTCGAGCGAGCGGTGCTGCGGGAGACCGTGCGCCGCCACCGCGAGGAGCTGCGCGGGGCGGTGATCGGCATCGGCGACCACCTCGAGGAGAGCCCTGCCTGGCTCGAGCAGCCCGCCCCGGGACGGGCGGAGGTGGGGAACGCCGAGGATCGCGAGAGCCTCACCCGCCGCGAGTCCGAGATCCTCAACCTGCTGGGGCGCGGCCAGACCAACGGCGCGATCGCGACCTCCCTCCTGATCAGCGAGAGCACGGTCAAGTTCCACGTCAAGAACATCCTTCTGAAGCTCGGCGCGACCAGCCGGGCGGACGCTGTGGCGAGGTACCTGCGTGGCGACCGCTGAGCGCTCGCGCACGGGCCCCGAGGCGGGACCTCTGGCGACGTCCCTCGATCGCCGGGAGCTGCACCGGGTCCGCGAGGCGGCCGGGTCGGCGGCGCGGCTGCTCGGCCACGAAGGGGGCGGGCGGGACCCCGACGCGCGCACCGTGGCTGCGCTGATCACCGAGCTGGAAGCCAAGCTCACCGCCGCGGAGCGCGACGCCGACGAGGGGGACCGGGTCGCCCACGCGCAGGACCTGGCGCGCCTGCGCGAGCGGTTCCGGCGCCGCCGCGAGGCGATCGGCCGGGCCGAAGCCGGGGTCGCGGGCCTGCGCGAGATGACCTCGCCGCCGGCGATCCTCGAAGCCGCGCCGCGCGAGCTGTGCCGGAGCTCGGAGTTCGACCGGGTCCTGCTGAGCGCGGTCGAGGACGGCCGCATGGTCGCGACCGCCGCGCACTTCGAGGACGACCCCGAGGCCGCGGCGGCCGCGGTCGAGCGCCTCGCCGAGCGACCCATCCAGCTCGAGCACCCGCTGCTCGAGGCCGAAGTGCTGCGGCGCCGTCGGGCGACGGCAGTTACCGACACGCGCCTCAACCCGCGGGTCAGCCCGCTGCTGATCGCGATCTCCGGGTGGGACGCCTACGTGGTCTCCCCGGTGGTCGTCCAGGGCAGCGTGATCGCGGTCCTCCACGCCGGGCGCCTCGGCGAGCCGCTGGACGTCCTGCACCGCGACCTGCTCTGGCGTTACGCGGTCGGGCTGGGGCAGGCCTTCGAGAGCGCCTCCCTGCGTCGCGGCCTGCGTCGCGAACGCGAGTACATGCGGCGCTTCCTCGACCGCCTCGACGCCCGCCTCGGCGAGCTTTCCGACGGCGCGGTGCGGTTCGCACCGAGCGGACCGCCCGGGGCCGCCGATCCGGAGGCGCGACGTCCCGGCCCGGCGCACGGGGAGAACCCCTTCGAGGGAGTCCTCACCCGGCGCGAAGTGGAGATCCTCGCGCTGCTCGCCGACGGGCTGACCAACCGCGGCATCGCCGACCGACTCGTGATCTCCGAAGGCACCGTCAAATTCCACGTCGCCAACATCCTGCGCAAGCTGCGGGTCGCCAACCGGGCCGAGGCGGCCTCCCGCTACCTGACCAGGACCCTGGAGCGCGGTTGACCTCATCGGCCCGGGTGCTCGAGGACGTCGACCGCGGCCGAGCCGGGCTCGATCATCGGGTAGAGGCGCTCTCCGGCGGTCACCTTCACGTCGAGCACACAGGTCTCGCCACAGGCGAGCGCCGCGGCGAAGGCGTCGCGCAGCTCGTCCGCGGTCCGCACGGTGAACGCGCGGGCGCCGAACCCGCGGGCGACGGTGGCGATGTCGGCGCTCGCGGGGGCGCGGACCTGGGACAGCCGGCCGTCGTAGAACATCTCCTGCCACTGGCGGACCATGCCGAGGCCGCCGTTGTCGAGCACGACGACGATCACCGGCAGGCGCTCGGCGACCGCGGTGCCGAGCTCCTGGCAGGTCATCAGGAAGGAACCGTCGCCGTCGACGCAGACCACCGTCGCGTCCGGCCGGGCGGCGCGGGCGCCGATCGCCGCCGGCAGCCCGAACCCCATCGTCCCGTGGCCGCCGGAGCTGAGGAAGGAGCGCGGCCGCTCGCAAGGGAGGTACTGCATCGCCCACATCTGGTGCTGACCGACGCCGGTGGTCCAGACGAGGTCGGCGTCGACCGCAACCGCGGCGGCCAGGTGCTCGAGCACCTGCGGACCCTTCAGCCCGGGCGAGCCATCGTCCCAGCGGAGCGGAAAGCGCTCCTGCCAGCCGCCCACCTGGCGCACCCAGGCGGCGCTGTCGGCGGGGCCGGCCAAGGCGGCGCGGGTGCGGGCGACGGCGTCACGCAGATCGCCGAGCACGGGGAAGTCCGCATGACGGATCTTGCCGATCTCGGCCGGATCGACGTCGAAGTGGGCGACCTTGGCGGCGGGCGCGAACTCCTCGACCCGGCCGGTGACCCGGTCGTCGAAGCGAGCGCCGACGGCGATCACCAGGTCGGCCATGTTGAGCGCCCAGTTCGCCCACTTGCCACCGTGCATCCCGGGACAGCCGAAGTTGAGCGGGTGCGACTCGGGCACCACGCCCTTCGCCATCAGCGTCGTCACCACCGGCAGGCCGCCGGCAGTCGCCAACTCCGCCACCTCCTCCCCTGCCTCGGCGGCCACGGCGCCGCCCCCGACGTAGAGCACCGGCCGCCGCGCCGCCTCGATCGCGCGGGCGACGGCGCGGACCGCGTCCGCGGACGCGGGGGCGGTGCGGTCCGCGCTCCTGACCCGCGGGCGGGCGGCACTCGGCGCGGGCGGCCACGGCACCAGCGCCTCCTGGACGTCGCGCGGCACGTCGACCAGGACCGGCCCCGGCCTCCCCGCGCCCGCCAGGCGATAGGCCTCGCGCACCGTCTCGGCGAGCTCGGCCGGATCGCGGACCAGCCAGGACCCCTTCACCAACGGCTCGGTGACGCCGACGATGTCGCACTCCTGGAAGGCCTGCGTGCCGATCAGCCCGCTGCTGACCTGGCCGGTCACGCAGACCAAGGGGGTCGAGTCCATCCGCGCGTCGGCGATCGGCGTCACCAGGTTGGTGGCGCCGGGGCCCGAGGTGGCGAAGACGACGCCGGGCCGGCCGGTGGCGCGGGCGTAGGCCTCGGCCATGTGCCCGGCGCCCTGCTCGTGGCAGGCGAGCACGTGGCGCAGCGAGGTCCCCCGCGCGAGCGCGTCGTACAGCGGCAGGATCGCGCCGCCGGGAATGCCGAAGCAGACCTCGACGCCCTCCCGCTCGAGCGCGCGAAGGATCGCGTCGGCCCCGGTGACCGGGGCGGCCGCGGTGGTGGTCTGCTGCTGACTCTTGGGGGAGGCGCCGAGGAGGGCGCCCGAACTGCTCTTCAATGGCATCGCTGAGATTCCGATCGTCGCGTGAGGAGGGACCGCGGCCCGCACCGGTCGGGTCGCGAAAGGGGTGAGGCGCCACCGGGCGCTGACGATCGATCCCCCTAGAGGGGGATAACGAGGACGCCGGCGATCGCGAGGTCACCCGGGAGAACCGGGTGGAGGCTCTGGCGATCGGGGCAGCTCATCCGGTGAAGGTAGCGGACCGCCGCCCTCCTGTCACCCGTCGCCGGTCGCGTCGGCCCCCACCGTCACCCGCCGACCGTCGCCCCGGCCGGGCCGATCCCGGTTGGGACCGGTCGCCCGCGGCTCCCCGAGCAGCGCCGCGCGGTAGCGCTCGCACGCCCGGGTCATCGCGTCGAGGAAGGGCGCCAGATCGTCGGCACCGCGCTCGGCCGACCAGTAGCAGGCGAGGGTTCGCGCGGGCAATGAGTCGGCGAGGTCGAGCACGGTGACTCCGGGATGGTCGAGGTCGACCTCGAGGCGGGGAGCGATCGCCACGCCGGCGCCGGCCGCGACCAGGGCCTGTACGACGGTGCTCCGCGTGGTCCGGAAGCAGGCCTCGATCTCCAGCCCGGCAATCGCGAGCTCGGCTTCGACCAGGCCGAACATGCGCCAGGTCGAGTCGACGACGAACGGCGACCGGGCGAGCTCGGCAAGGCCGGGCGGCGACGGGGAGGCGGCGAGCGGCGAGTCGCTCGGCACCAGCGCGACGAGCGGGTCGTTCAGGATCGTGCGCGCCTCGAACGGCCCACCTTCGAGCGGCAGCTCGGCGAGGCCGACGTCGAGCTCGCCGGTCCCGACCGCGGCGAACAGATCGCGGTCGGAGGTCGACTCGCGCAGCTCGATCCGGGCCGGCGCCGAGCCTTCGCCGAGCCGTCGCAGGGCCGCGGGCACCAGCCGCGCCGCCGGCCCTCCCGACGCGCCGATCCGCAGGCGGTCTCCGCGCCGCTCGCCGACCAGCTCGTCGAGCTCCAGTCGGGCAGCCCCCATCTGGGCCTCGATCCGCTCGGCATGGCGGAGCAGCGACCGACCGGCCTCGGTGAGGCCGACCTCCTTGTGCCCGCGACCCCGTTCGACCAGGCGCACGCCGACCGCCCCCTCGAGCTGGGCGATGCGCTGGCTGACCGCCGACTGCACGTAGCCGAGGCGATCGGCTGCCCCGCGGAAGGACCGCTCTTCGGCAACCGCCCCCAGCGCCGCCAGGTGGCGAAGCTCGACCCCGACCCACCCGCTCATAGGGCCACCTCCCCCCGGTGCTCGTCCTCCATTCGCGGACAAGCGTCGCGACCGGTGGGGCAGTGGGAGTACTCGCGCGGGCGGGCGGCCATCGCGACGAACATCGCCGCGAACATCGCGCCGTGCTCGGCGGTCATCAGGATCGCCACGCTCTCGACCAGGCCCGCCTGCACCAGGGCGATGACGCCGGCCGCCGGGACCAGCATCGCCGCCGCCATCTCCAGGCAGGGCGCCCAGGCATGGCCTCGCCACCGCATCCAGGGAATCATCGGCACGGTCATGATCACCGCCATCCGGGCGAGCATCAGGCTCGGATCGTCGGGATCGAGCGACGGGAGCAGCGCGCCGCTCGCGAGGCGGGCCGGAACGGCAAGCACCCCCATCCCGACCAGCATCACGATCGCCATCTCCGCGTAGTGGCGGGCGAAATCGCGCGTCAGCACGCCCTTGAAGACCTCGGGTCGCGGCGTCATAGGTGCTCCTTCCGTGTTAAAGCAACTTTCTTCGCGTTTGGATGAAGCTATACGACTCCCAGCAAAAGCGCAACTCTTCGCGTTTAGAATGTCCGCCGATGGACGACGGAGCGGCGATCAAGAAACGGCCCGGCGGGCGCTCGGCCCAGGTGCGCGCTCGCGTGCAGGCGGCGGTGATCGAGCTGCTCGCCGACCATCAGCTCGAGGAGGTGACGATCCCGCGGGTCGCCGAGCGGGCGGGCGTCCACCAGGCGACCCTCTACCGCCGCTGGGGGAACGTCGCGGGCCTCGTCGACGACATCGTCGCCGAGCGGGTCGGCGAGCTGGCGCCGATCCCCGACACCGGCACCCTACGCGGGGACCTCGAGCTCGCCGCGATCCGCTTCGCCGAGGTGATCGCCCCCCTCGGCGGCATCATGATCCGCGCCGCCGCCCTGGCCACGCCGAACGCCGAGTCCACGGTCTCCTTCCGCACGCGCGCGAGCCAGCTGCAGGCGATGCTCGACCGCGCCGCCGCGCGCGGCGAGAAGGCGCCGACCCTGACCGAGCTACTGGAGGGCATCACCGCGCCGCTCTACTTCCACGAGCTCTTCTTCGGCCGACCCGCCGACGCCGAGCACGCCAAGGCCCTGGTGGACCGCCTGCTGATCTACGTCGAGGCCGCCCCCGACCGCTGACGCCGGCGACCCCGCGCGCTCGCCGGCGCGACTGCAGGACCTGTTGCGCCCGCCTCCCCACGCCGCCCGCGGCGTCCGGGTCGCCTACTACTGAGACGTGCGTCCGCTCCGAGCAACCGGGGCGCTGGCGCTGATTGCCGTTCTCGTTGCGGTTCCGGCCCGCGCCCACGCCTCACCCCCGAGCGTCGCCGCCCTCCAGGCGGGCCTGCAGGCCCTGGGCCTCTACGACAGCTACGTCGACGGGATCTCGGGCCCGCAGACCCGACACGCGGTGATCCTCCTACAGCGTCGGCGGGGGCTGACGGTGGACGGCGTCGCCGGGCCGCAGACGCGCGGGGCGCTCGGTTGGCGGGGTCGGCCGGGCCTCGGGAGTCGGGTGATGCAGACCGGTGATCGGGGCTGGGACGTCGCCGCGCTGCAGTTCCTCCTCCAGCGCGCCGGGCATGGACCCGGCCGCGCCGACGGCCTCTTCGGTCCGTTGACCCAAGCGGCGGTAGAACGGGCCCAGGCCGCGGTCGGGATCACCGCCGACGGCCTCGCCGGGCCGCAGACGATCGCCGCGTTGCGGGGTGGCTCGACCACCACCCCGGTCGCCACCGATCCGAGCGGCCCCGTCCGCTTCCTGCGACCGGTGGCCGGCCCGATGGGCGACGGCTTCGGCGCCCCGCGCAGCGACCACGCCCACACCGGCATCGACTTCCCGGTGCCGTACGGGACGGCGGTCGGCGCCGCCGGGGTCGGGACGACGATCTACGCGGGCTACAACTACGGCGGCTACGGCAACCTCGTCGTCGTCGGGCACCGCCTCGGCTACACCACTTGGTACGCGCACCTCTCCGCGATCGCCACCGCGGCGGGTCAGGCGGTCGAAGGCGGAACGATCGTCGGTTATGTCGGCTCGACCGGCCACTCGACCGGCCCGCACCTCCACTTCGAGGTGCGGCGCTACGACACCCCGATCGACCCCGCCCCCCTCCTGCTCGGTGCGATCTCGGCGCGGGCGCTCGGGCCGCCCGCCCGCGACGCCCGGCGGGCCACCGAGTGCCGCGGCCGGCGGCAGCGCCACCGCACGGCCCCGCCGGGCTCCGACTGGATCGCCCGCGAGCAGCTCTGTCGCCCGCCCGCCCGCGCCCATCGGTAGGCCACGGCCGGAAGATCGCATCCGGCGCGACGTAGTTCAGCGATCCGCATTGGCCCGCGACCGCGCAGCCCCAAGAATCGACCGGGTTACCCAACGAAAGGACGCGAGACATGCGACGCATCGTGAACTCCACCTACATCTCCCTCGACGGCGTGATCGAGAGCCCACAGAACTGGCCGTCGGGCCGCCACGAGGACGATGGCCGCGCCCAGGCGCTCCAGGCCGAGCTGATGGACGCCTCCGAGGTGCTGCTGATGGGCCGGCGCACGTACGAGGTGTTCGCGCCCGCGTGGTCGACGAAATCCGGCGACCCGGTCAGCGACAAGTTCAACGCGATGGAGAAGTGGGTGGCCTCAGGGACGCTGACCGCGCCGGACTGGCAGAACACGACCGTGCTCGACGGCGATGCCGTCGCCACGATCCGGGCGCGCAAGGAAGGATCGGGCGGCGACATCGTCCAGTTCGGTTTCGGCGAGCTCTCCTACGCGCTGATGGAACAGGGCCTGATCGACGAGCTGCGCCTCTGGGTCCACCCCTTCTTCGTCGGCGAGGCGACCCCCACGGACCTGCTCTTCCGCCCGGGCCCCGAGACCATCTTCGACCTTGCCGACGCGACGCCGCTCGCCTCCGGAATCGTCGTGCTCACCTACCGGAAGTGAGCCGGTCTCACAGCTCGATCGACGGCCCGACCACCTCGACCGGGGGCAGCTCGCCGCCGGCCCAGTCCGGTGGCTCGGTGCCGTCGCGCTCCGCCCAGCGCCGGGCCAGCGTCCGCTCGAAGCCGCCGGGCGTACAGACCAGGACGTACCGGGCGGGCTCCTCGGCCCGATTGGCGAGGGTGTGGACGGAGCCGCGGGGAGCGAAGACGAACTCCCCCGGCCCCGCCGTGCTCAGGTCCTCGCCGAGCTGGAAGGTCAACTCACCCTCCAGCACGTAGAAGCCCTCGTCGAAGTCGTGGCGATGTAGCGGCGGCCCCTGCCAACGACCCGGCGCCGTGTTCTCCATCACCGCAACCTCGCCGCCGCTCTGGTGCGAGCCGAGCAGGAACCGCGTGCCGAACTCCGGCGCAGGGCTCATCGGGCACCTCCGATCGCGGGCCGCGAGGGGACGGGCGCGCGCCTGCCCGTGGGACCTCCCGACGCGGTCGGACCGGGCGGCGCCGTCTCCTCCCCCAGCTTCACTTCCTCCAGCCGCCAGACCAGGGCCAGCGCCGCCAGCGCCAGTGGCGCGGCGACCCCGAAGACCAGCCGGACCCCCGGCACGACGGCGCCTTGCGAGGCGAAGACCGCGCCGAGCGACGCCGCCCCGACCGCGCCGCCGAGGGCGCGGAAGAAGTTGACGGTCGCCATCGCGGTGCCGAGCCGTGCCCGCTCGACCCCGTTCTGGACGATCACGGTCAGCACCTGCCCGACCAGTCCGAAGCCGAGGCCGAAGACGCCGAGGCAGAGGACGGTCGCGACCTGCGAGCGCGCGCCGACCAGCGCCGCCAGCCCGGCCAGGCCGACCGCCATCAGCGCCAACCCGACCAGCGGATAACGCTTGTAGCGCCCGCCGCGGGCGATCCGGCGGCCGGCGAAATTGGTCGAGGCGGTGACCCCGACCATCATCGCGACCAGCAGTAGGCCGGCGCCGGTCGGGGTCGCCCCGGTCGCCGCCTGGAGGAAGACCGGCGCGAAGACGGTCACCGCGAAGAGACTCGCGGTGGTCAGGAAGAAGGCGGCGCTGCTCAGCGCCACGGTCGGGACCCGCAGCAGGTCGAGCGGCACCGCCGGGTCCTCGGCCCGGCGCTCGCGCCAGACCAGGGCGGCGACCGCGGCAAGAACGAAGGCGCCGAGGGCGAGGATCTGGACCGAGATCCAGGCGAACCTCGAGCCGCCCCAGACGCAGGCGAGCATCAGCGCACAGGTCGCGGTCGCCAGCAGCAGCGCGCCGGCGTAGTCGAAGCGAGCGGCGGGCCGCGTCCCGGCCACCGCCGGGAAGCGCAGTCGCAGCCCGGCGAGCGCCGCGAGACCGAGCGGCAGGTTGACGTAGAAGACCCAACGCCAGCTCACCTGTTCGGTGAGGAGGCCGCCGATCAGCGGCCCGGCGACCGTGGCAAGGGCGAAGACGGCCGCGATGTAGCCCTGATAACGAGCCCGCTCGCGCGGGGACACGAGGTCGCCGACGGCGGCCATCGCCAGCGTCATCAGGCCACCGGCAGCGGCGCCCTGGACCGCCCGCGCCGCGATCAGCGCGGTCACGTCACCGGCCAACCCGCAGACGGCCGAGGCGGCGAGGAAGAGTCCCAGCGAAGCTTCGAGCACTCGCCTGCGGCCGAGCCGGTCGCCGAGCTTGCCCCACACCGGGATCGTCGCGGCGGAGGCGACGACGTAGGCGCTGACCACCCAGGAGACGTCGGCGAGGGTGCCGAGATCACGGGCGATCGTCGGCAGCGCGGTGGCGAGGATCGTCTGGTCGAGGACCGCGGGCAGCATCGCCAGCACGATCGCGACAAATGGAATGGATAGTTTGGGAAGGCGCATCGCGGACCTCCGTTCGAGCGCGAACACGAGTAGATTTCGTAGAGTCACCAGAAACTTAGAGTCACCCTAACATTAGTCTCACTGTGATGCAAGGCCTGCGCGAACGCAAAAAGGCGGAAACCCGCCGCCAGATCGCCGAGGCAGCCCGCCGGCTGTTCGCCGAGAGCACCTTCGAGCAGGTCACCGTCGCTGCGGTGGCGGCCGCCGCCGACGTCTCCGAGGCAACCGTCTTCAACTACTTCCCGAGCAAGGAGGACCTCCTCTACAGCGGCCTCGAGGCGTTCGAGACCGAGATGCTGGCGACGATCCGCGAGCGTGCTCCCGGTGAGTCGGCCCTCACCGCGTTCGGCCGCTTCGTCACCGAGCCGCGCGGCATCCTCGCGTCGACGGACCCCGAGGCGATCGAGCGCCACGCGGCGACGACCCGGGTGATCGAGGAGAGTCCCGCCCTGCTCGCCCGCGAGCAGCAGATCTTCGCCGGCTTCACCGACTCGCTGGCCGAGCTGCTGCGCACGGAGACCGGCGCCGGCCCCGAGGACATCGAGCCGTGGGTCGCCGCCAACGCGATCATGGGCGTGCACCGAGGGCTGATCGGCTTCAGCCGCGCCCAGGTCCTCGCCGGCGTCCGCAACCCGACGCTCTCACGCCGCGTCCGCGCCCAGGCGAAACGGGCCCTGGCGACGCTTGCCGACGGCCTCGGCGGCTACGCGCTCAAGTAGCCGCTATTCGACCTTTTCGATCGCCCGTTCGATTTCTTTGATCGTCGGGTTTTCCTGCAGCGTTTCGCTGCCGTGCGGGCCCGCGATCACCATCGCGAGGCCATAACGGATGCCCAGGTTGGAGCCGAGTTCCTGCTGGGCTTCGAGGCTTTTGGTCATCGGGCTGTTCGGTTCGCGGCCCTGTTCGAAGGCTTCTTTCCATTCCTGCCCTTCGAGTTCCTCAACACTCCCAGCCAGGGTGTCGAGGAAGTTTTCCTGCAGGCCGGAGCGGCGGTTTTCGGCTTCGGTGACGCCGAAGCGGTCGGCTTCCCCCTGGTTGACGAAGAAGAGGAAGGCGTACTGCCAGCCGTAGCCCTGCTCGGCCGCGGCTTCGGTGCCGTAGAAGCCATACTCGATTTCGTTTTCGCTGTTCGAGTAGTGGCGATAGAGGAACTTGACCTTGCCCGGGCGGGCATAGTCTTCGGCCAGCGGCCGGATCGTCGAGAGGAAGCCTTCGCGGCAGAGCGAGCTCTGCTCATCACTGAAGACCTGGACCGTCACCGGTGCGTCTTCGGAACCGAAGCGCGCGCCTTCCTGCGGGACCCCGCCGAAGAGTTCCTGGGCTTCGCCGATGCCGGCGATGTGGACCGTGTTCTTGTTCGGCTTCTGGGTGGCGATGTTGACGACCGCGTAACCGAGCGCCAGCAGCGTCAGCGCGGCGATCAGGATCACCCAGCCGCGCCCGCGTCCGGGCAGCGGCCGCTGCAGCACCTCGGGCTGCTCGGGCTCTTTGGTCGCGGGGCTCATCCGTCCATTATCGCGAGCGGCGATCGTCGGCATCTTCCAACCTCCGCGATCGTCGTTGACATGCCCCCGCGGCCGGGGTAGACAGGGTGGACCAGTTTCCCCACAACCCGGGAGGGTCTTGATGGCCAACCACCTGACGCCGAGAGAGCTCGCCGACCAGCTGCGCATGGACCAGCAGGAGGTGATCGGGCGATGCGTCCAGATGGGCATCCCGATCTTCCATGGGCGGATCGACCGAACCCTCTTCGAAGCGTCGCTGCGGACCGTGTCCGCGGCCGGGAAAGGGACGAATTTGCGCACCGATGCGCCGCACTGAATAGACTCCGGCGGCGATGGAGGGTAGGGGGACCGATTCGAAGACGCTGGCGGACCTGTTGGTCCGTTCGGCCGAGATGTACGGCGCGCACCCGGCGGTGCGCTTCAAGGAAGGCGACGCCTGGGTCGATCGCAGCTTCCAGCAGGTGCTGGAGATCGTCAGGCCCTTGGCGCTGGGCCTGGTCGCGCTCGGGGTCGAGAAGGGCGACCGCGTCTCGATCCTCGGCAACACGCGCCCCGAGTGGACCTACTTCGACTATGCGGCGCTCTCGATCGGCGCCACGGTGGTGCCGATCTACCAGACCAACTCGCCCGAGGAGTGCGCCTACGTCCTCGAGAACTCCGACGCCAAGGTCGTCGTGGTCGAGAACGACGAGCAGCTGGCGAAGATCCGCGAGGTCCGCGCCGGCCTGCCGCACCTGGAACAGATCGTGATGATGGTCGGCGGCGCCGACGACGCCCTGTCGAGCGAGGAGCTCGCGGCGAAGGGTGCGGAGGTCGACGCCGCGGTCTTCGAGCAGCGGATCGCCGCCGTCACCCCTGCCGACATCTGCACCTTCATCTACACCTCGGGCACGACCGGGCCGCCGAAGGGCTGCATCATCAGCCACGGCAACTACCGCGCGATGCTCGACATGGTCAACGCGACGAGCGTGATCGAAGAGGACGACGTCACCTACCTCTACCTGCCGCTCGCCCACTCCTTCGCCCTGCTGGTGCAGCTGGGCAGCTTCGACCTCGGCGCGACCCTCGCCTATTGGCAAGGCGATCCGAACAAGATCATGGCCGACCTGGCCGAAGTGAAACCGACCTACTTCCCGTCGGTGCCGCGGATCTTCGAGAAGATCTACACCGCCGCCAACAGCGGCATGGAGAAAGCCGGAGGCCTCAAAAAAGTCATCTTCGACTGGTCGATCAAGGTCGGCGAACGAACGCGCGCGGCGGAACGCTCCGGGCGCAAGCCGGGCTGGCTGCTGCAGCGCGAGCACGCCTTCGCCGACAAGAAAGTCCTCTCCAAAATCCGCGGCCTGTTCGGCGGCAAGGTCCGCCTCGCGGTCTCCGGCGCGGCGCCGATCAACCCCGACATCCTGCGCTTCTTCGACGCCGCCGGCGTCCTCGTGGTCGAGGGTTGGGGGATGACCGAGACCTCGACCGCGGCGACCGTCGCCGCCGAGGACGACTTCAAGTTCGGCACGATCGGCAAGCCGTTCCCGGGCTGCGAGGTGAAGATCGCCGCCGATGGCGAGATCCTCGTCCACGGCCCGAACGTCTTCCAGGGCTACCACAAGAACCCCGAGGCGACGGCCGAGACGATCGTCGACGGCTGGCTCCACACCGGTGACATCGGCGAGATCGATGACGAAGGCTTCATCAAGATCACCGGCCGCAAAAAGGACATCATCATCACCGCGGGCGGCAAGAACATCACCCCGGCCAACCTCGAGGCGGAGATCCGCCAACATCAGCTCGTCTCCCAGTGCGTCGTGGTCGGCGATCGTCGCCCCTACCTGGTGGCGCTGGTCACCCTCGACCCCGAAGAAGCGGTCGCCTACGCCAAGGACCATGGCCTCCCCGAGAACCCGGCCCAACTGGCGACCAACCCAGAGATCCGCAAGGTGATCGAAGCCCACGTCGAGGAGATCAACCAGAAATTCGCCCGCGTCGAGCAGGTGAAGAAGGTCGCCATCCTCCCCCGCGATTTGACCCAGGAAGACGGCGAGCTGACGCCGACCCTGAAGGTCAAACGCGCCGTGGTGACCCAGAAGCACGAGAAAGAGATCGAAGAGCTCTACGCGGCGTAGCCGCTCCGCCCCAGCTGTTCTTTATGGTGCCGTGAGGACCAAAAGGA
The DNA here is from genome assembly GCA_018268415.1 of Actinomycetota bacterium. Lineage (GTDB taxonomy): Bacteria > Actinomycetota > Thermoleophilia > Solirubrobacterales > 70-9 > VAYN01. Next base: position 18,623 of record JAFDWO010000155.1, read on the forward strand.
ACAGCTAACCGGCCTCGCCGCTCTGGCGGAGCAGCACCGAGGTCGTCTGCTCGAGCACGCGGCGCCAGGCGGAGGTCTCTTCGGGCTCGACTTCCTCGGCCGCCGCGACCACGCGACGCAGACGGCGCTCGGAGATCTCGAGACCGTGTTTGGCGGCGATCTCGGCGTAACGGTCGTAGTCCTGGGCGAGGGTCGCAGTGACCGATTCGAAGCCGTGGCGGGCGATTTCAAGGCGGTGGCCGTAGTCCATGATCGGCGTGCCGAACATCAGCTCGTCGTTCTCCTCCGGCTCCAACAGGAGAATGTCGACGCCCGGGTACCGCTCTTGCCACTGTTCCACCGCCTGGTGGAGGCGGGCGTGGGCGATCAGGCGGAAGACCTGGTTGCCGATCGCCGGCATCCCCATGTCGGAGACGCGACGGACACGACTGCCGAACATCGTCGGGATCGTCTTCTCGAAGTCGTTGATGTAGGGGACGAGCGGGTTGACGACGACGATGAACTTCGCCCCCGCCTCGACCGCGATGTCGACGTTGGTGGTCGAGAGGACGCCCCCGTCGACCAGTTGGCGACCCTTCAGCTCGATCGGCTTGTAGACGATCGGCAGCGCGGTCGAGCATTCGACCGCCTTGGAGATCGGCACGTCGCGCCAGTCCTCGCTGCCGAAGACGATCCGCTCGCAGGTATCGAGGTCGGTCGCGGTCAGGTAGAGCTCCGGGTCGACGACGCGGAAGTCGTTGGTGCGACCGCCGTCGGTGAGCACCTCGGCCACGTAGTCGCCGATCCCGCTGCCGTTGTAGAGGCCGGTAGGCAGGTTCTCGGCCAAGGCGACGCCGAGGTCGATCGCCGACAGGTCCTTGATCTGCACCAGTGCCTTCACCGCTTCGGCGCCACGGAAGGGCAACGCGAGGCCCCGCTTGATGAAGCCCATGTAGTTGGGCCGGAGCATCTTGCCCAGGTCGAGGTCGTCGAGCTCGGAATCGACCTGGGTGTTGATCACCTGCATCATCTCGTCGGGAGTGATCCCGTTCGCCAGCATCGAGGCGACGAACGACCCGGCGCTGGTGCCGACGTAGACGTCAAAGTTGTTGACGGTGCTGTTGACCGCCAGCAGGTCGAGGGCCCGCAGCGCGCCGATCTCGTAGACGCCACCGGTGAAGCCGCCGCCACCGAGCACCAGCGCGGTCTTCGACGGCTTTTTGCGGCGGCGCGCTTTGCGGCGCGGTTTCGACTCTATGTCGACCACTTTGCCCACGGGAGTACCGGGAAGTATCCCCGATCAGACCGGCGGCGCCGCCGGATCGGCCCGACCAGGCCGCTACCTTCCGTCGCGTCGGTGTTGGTAGGGACGATGAGAAAGGTGTTGATAGCGGCCCTCGTGGCCTCCCTCGGGCTGCTCCTGGCGCTCGCGGGACCGGCCGCGGCAGCCAACTCCTGCGGCCAGATGACGGCCTGGCTGAAGGCGGGAGGCGGCTCCCAGAGCGGCCTGATGGTGGTCGACACGGAAACCGAAGAAGTCGTCTGCGCCGTGGGCGCGGAAAAGATGTTGCCGCTGGCCTCGAACACGAAGCTGTTCACCACCGCGACGGCGCTGAGCAAGCTTGGCCCGACCTCGACCATCCCGACCAAGGTCCTCACCGATGGCACCGTCGACGCGAACGGCGTCCTCCACGGCAGCCTCTACCTGCAGGGTGCAGGCGACCCGACGCTCGGCACGCCCACCTTCTACAACAGCTACCTGGCGGGTCTCGGGACCAACATCTTCGCCCTCGTCCCCCAGCTGAAGCGGGCCGGGATCAAAGCCGTGACCGGCCGCCTCTACGGCGACGACACGATCTTCGACCGCAAACGCGGCGTCGCCGACTCGGGCTACGCGACCTCGGTCTACATCGGCCCGCTCTCCGGTCTCGACTTCAACTCCGGCTTCGCCGGCAGCACCAGCTCCAGCCACTTCTCCTCCGACCCGGCGAAGCTGGCGACGCAGACGCTCGACAACAGCATGCGCCGCGCCGGGATCCGCGTCAGCCCGACGATCGCCCTCCGCAGGACGCCCCCGAGCGCCAAGCCGGTCGCCGTGGTCCGCTCGCCGACGATCGACGAAATCGTCAACACCACCGACGTCTACTCCGACAACTTCTTCGCCGAGATGCTGGAGAAGCTGCTCGGGGCGCGGTTCGGCGGCGCCGGGACGACCGCCGCCGGAACCCGCGTGGTCGAGGAATATGCCCGCAGCATGGGCTCCGACATCCAGCAGGTCGATGGTTCCGGGCTCACGCGCTCGAACCTCGCCTCCGCCCAGGACGTGGTGAAGCTGCTGCTCGGGGTCAACAAGAGCCCGATCGGCGAACAGTTCATCCAGGACCTCGCCCTCTCCGGCAAGGAGGGGACGACCGCCGGCCGGATGAAGGGCACCGCCGCCTATGGCCGCTGCCGCCTCAAGACCGGCACCCTGACCGGCGTCAGCAACCTCTCCGGCTACTGCTTCAACACCAGCGGCAAGGTGATGGCCTTCTCCACCCTGATGGGAAGCGTCGCCGGCACCGAAACCGCGCACTACTACCAAGACAAGATCGCCGGCGCCGTCGCGTCCTATTGAGGGCGGGGCCCGGCCAAGCGACGGCCGGGCGTGATTCGCGGGCAGGGCGTGATTCGCGGGCAGGGCGGCGAGCCGAGGCGCGGCGCGGCCCGCGGGCCCCGGGCGGTCCGAGTTCCGTCGAGGGCCCGACCGTGGCGACCGTCCGACTTGCGCCGCGGCGGCGCGCGGCGGCGTGATCTCGGCCCGGACGGCCGTCCGAGATGCCTGGGGCCGCGTGGCGGCGCGACCCCGCCCGACCACCCCGCCCCTCCAGGACCGCTCCGCGGTTCCTTATGCGCCTCATAGGCGCATAAGGAACCGCGGAAGGGACGGGCCGTCAAGGAGGGACGGGCGCAACCCCGGACGGGGTGGCCGTCCGGGGTGCGGCGCGGGCGCCCGTTGCGGCGCGACCCGGGCCCCCCCGCCCGTCTGAGTTTGCGGCGCCCGAGTGGCGATGCGGAGCGGCCCACAGCCCCCGCGCCCGTCCGAGATGCGGCGCGGGGGAGCGTGGCGGCCGTCCGGGATGCCCCGCGGGGCGCGTGGAGGCCCGGCCCCGACCCCCGCACCCGTCCGAGATGGTCCCGGGCGCCTCATGGCGCTCCTGGCAGGCTGTGAGCGCCATGAGGCGCCCGGGACGGGAGGGGGTCGTGAAAAAGACGACGTAGGGACGGGAGGGGTCGTGAAAAAGGCGGGACAGGGAATGAGGAGAGACACAGGGACGTCACGAGGTCGGACTTCCGTGACGGGTCCGTGCGGGAGGGGCCACACCCCGCCCCGATCGGTCACGAAGACGCCGGGAACGTCACCCTTTCCGCAACCTTCGGTCCGTTCCCGGGCCGGAGAAGAGGGCCCGGGAACGCCTTCCGTACTTTGACCCTGCCATGGCAGGGTCAAAGTACGGAAGGCGTCCGTGAGCGTTGGACAACACGGGAGGAGGCGTGGAGTTCCCACGGTCTCCGTCACGTGGGCCCGGTCCGGTGAGGGTCCCGTCACACTCGCGACCTTCCCGACGTCTCCGTGACCAGATCCCTCCTCCGTGACGGTCCCGTCACACCTTCCGGCCCCCGGAGGCCGGGATCGGGGGGGTCCGTGGGACGCGCGTCTGGTTTTGGTTGCTGAGCAACCGAAACCAGACACGGAGATCCTTGAGTGATGGCGAAGGGTGGGAGGAAGGGTGACGTTCCCGGCATCTTCGTGACGGGGTCTCCCTTCGGTGACGGTCCCGTGACGGATCGGTCGCACCCTCCGGCCCCCGGGGTCGGGATCGGGAGGGTCCGTGGGGGCGCCGTGTCCCTCGCGTGAGGGATCCGGCGCACCCTCCCGCGGGGGGCCTTCCGTGCTTCCGCCGCCCGCTCCCCGCACCCCCGGCCGTCTCGGCCACGGCCACAGCCTGCCAGGGCCGTGGACGAGACGGCCGCATCCCTTTCCGCCATGGGCGACAGCTTCAGGGGGCCTCATCCCTTTCGCCCTTCGGGCGACGCTCGAGGGGGCCGGGGCCTTTCCCGCGGGCGACAGCTTGAGGGCCCATCCCATCCCTCCGGGGCGCCAGCCTCCCCGGGGACCATCCCTTCCCACCCGGACCACCCCTCGGCGCGAATCCAGCCGGGCTTCACCGACTACGCGCCCGTGCCATCCTCGTCGGGCTCCGCCACCTCGTCCTCCGGCCGGAGCTCGCCCGCGAGGATCCCGCGGAGGGCCTCTTCGTCGAGCACGGTGGTTCCCAGATCCTGGGCCTTGGCGAGCTTTGAGCCGGGGCTCTCCCCGGCCACCACGAAGTCGGTTTTTTTCGACACCGAGTTGACCACCTTGCCGCCGGCTCCCTTGACCAGGGCCGCCGCCTCCTCGCGGGTCAGCTCCGGCAGCGTGCCGGTGAGGACCACGGTCTTACCTTCGAGCGGGCCGCCGGCGATGCGCTGTTCGGAGGGGTCGGCTTCAAGGCGCAGGCCCTTCTCGCGGAGCTTCTCGATCAGCGCCCAGGTGGCTTCGTCCCCGAGGCTCTCGGCGATCTGCTCGGCCATGATCGGCCCGACGCCCTCGACCTCCTCGATCCGCTCCGGGTCGGCCTCGTGGAGCTTGTCGATCGAGCCGAAGTGGTCGGCCAGCGCCTCCGCGGTGACGAAGCCGACCCCCGGCAACCCGAGCGCGTAGAGCACACGTTTGAACGGCCGCGAGCGGGAGGCGTCGATCGAGGCGACGAGGTTCCGCGCCGAGGTCTCGCCAAAGCGATCGACCTCGACCAGCCGCTCCTCGGTCAGGTCGTAGATGTCGGCGACGTCGGCGATCAAGCCCTGATCGAGGAACACCGACGCCTGCTTTTCTCCCAGGCCCTCGATGTCCATCGCGCCTTTGGAGACAAAGTGTTTGACGTGCTGCCACGCCTGCCCGGGACAACCGGTTCGGTTGGGGCAGATCGTGAAGACCGCGTCCTCGGGCTTCACCGTCGGCGTGCCGCAACTCGGGCATTTCTTCGGCGGCTTCGGCTTGCGGGCGCTTTTGTTCTTGCGCGGCAGTTTCGGCGAGACGACCTGGGGAATCACGTCCCCCGCCCGCATCACCACGACTTCGTCGCCGTTGCGCACGTCCTTGCGCGCGAGGTCCTCCTCGTTGTGGAGGGTCGCGGTCGAGACCGTGACGCCGCCGACGTGGACCGGCTCCAGCATCGCGAACGGCACCAGGTGCCCGGTCCGCCCCACGTTCCAGACGACCCTGTGCATCGTCGTCGTCGCCGTCGTCGGCGGGAACTTCCAGGCGATCGCCCAGCGCGGCTCGCGTCCGACCACGCCAAGCTCACGCCACAGGGCCTTCTCGTCGACCTTGACGACGACCCCGTCGATCTCGTAGTCGAGCTCCTCGCGCCGGTCCTCCCACCAGTGACAGCGCTTCACGACCTCCTCGACCCCGCGGTGGTGCGCGGTGTCCGGGTTGACCTTGAAGCCCTGCTTCTCCAGCCATTCGACCTCGTCCATGTGGGTCGGCAGATCCAGTCCTCTGACCGCCCCGATCCCGTAGATCCAGGTCGAGAGCGGGCGTTCGGCCGCCAGCTTCGGGTCGAGCTGGCGGATTGAGCCCGCCGCCGAGTTGCGCGGGTTGGCGAACGTCGGTTCCTCGTTTTCGGCGCGCCGCTCGTTCAGCGCTTTGAAGGCGGCGATCGGCAGGTAGGCCTCGCCGCGCACTTCGATCAGCTCCGGCCCGTCGGCGATCCGCAGCGGCACCGAGCCGATCGTGCGCAGATTCTGCGTCACGTCCTCCCCGACCCGCCCGTCACCGCGGGTCGCGCCGCGGACCAACACGCCGTTCTCGTAGGTGAGCGTCACCGCGAGACCGTCGATCTTCGGCTCGGTCGTATAGCTGAACTGCGACGCGGTGATGTCGAGCCGTTTGAGGTAGTTGGCGAGGCGGGTCTCCCAGGCGCGCAGCTCCTCCTCGTTGCGGGCGTTGGCGAGCGAGAGCATCTGCTCGTGGTGGGTGACCGGCTCGAAGCGCTCGAGCGGCGGCGCGCCGACCCGCTGCGTCGGCGAATCGGGGGTCTGCAACGACGGGAACTCGCGCTCCAGGTCACGCAGCTCGTTCAGGAGATCGTCGTAGACGTCGTCACCGACCTCCGGTTCGTCGAGGACGTAGTAGAGCCGGTTGTGGCGGTCGAGCTCGGTGCGCAACTCGGTGGCGCGGGCGGCGACCTCGGCGGTGACCTCCGCTGCCGGCGACGCGCCGAGGCCGTCGGCGTCGCTCATGCGGTCGGGGCCGACGTGCCGAGCAGCTCCTCGAGACCCCAGTCGCGCAGGCGCCCCATCTCCCCGTGGTCGGTGAGGTCGAAGTGGATCGGCGTCACCGCGACCCGCCCCGCCGCGACCGCGCTCAGGTCGGTCCCGTCGGCCTCCTGATAACCGGGCTTCCAGCCGTAGATCTCATAACGCTTGCGGCCGCCCGCGTCGGTCTCGTCGAGCAGTCTCAGCTCGTCGTTGTAGATCCGCTTGCCGAGCTTCGTCACCTCGACCCCGGTCACCTCGACGCCGGGGAAGTTGACGTTGACCAGCGTCGCCTCGGGCATCTCGTCGAGCCGCACCCGCTCGACCAGGCGAGCGGCAAAGTTGGCGGCGAAGGCAAAGTCGAACCGCCCGCTGACGTAACCGAGCCCGCCCCCCGAGGTCTGCTGGGAGAAGGCGAAGGCGGGGATGCCGAGGACGATCCCCTCGAGCGCCGCCGCGACGGTCCCCGAGTAGGTGATGTCGTCGCCGAGGTTGGCGCCGTGGTTGATGCCGGAGACGATCAGGTCGGGACGCGGGCCGGCGAGGCCGAGATCGGCGAAGCGGACGCAATCGACCGGCGTGCCGTCGGTCGCGTAACCGACGTTGCCGTCTTCGAAGGTGACCTCCTCGACCCAGAGCGGCGAGCGCGTGGTGATGCTGCGGGCGGTGGCGCTGCGGTTCGAGTCGGGGGCGATCGTGACCACCTCGAGGCCGCCCAGGGCGACCAGCGCCCGGCGCAGGCTCTGCAGCCCGGGGGCGGCGATCCCATCGTCGTTGGTGAGGAGGACGCGCATGAACTCGATTCTAGGTGGCGCGACGACGGCGCCCGGCGCGACCCCGGATGTCGGCGATACTGCCGCCCGTGACGACCGTCCGCCTCGACATCGAATACGACGGCGCCGGCTTCCACGGCTGGGCCCGCCAGCCGGGCCTGCGGACCGTGCAAGGGGTGCTCGAGGCCGCCCTGGCACAGGTACTGCGCGAGGAGATCCAGCTGACCGTGGCGGGCCGCACCGACACCGGCGTCCACGCCCTGGGGCAGGTGGCGAGCTTCGACACCGAGGCCACCCTGCCGCCGGACCTGGCGCGCAACCTGAACGGGGTGACCCCCGAGGACGTCGCCGTCCGCCGCGCCGCCACCGTCGCCGCGGGCTTCGACGCCCGCCGTGATGCCCGCTCGCGGTCCTACCTCTACCGGGTGGCGCCGACCCGGGCGCCGAGCCCGTTCGAGCGCGGCCGCGCCCTCTGGTGGCCGCACCAGGTAGACCGCGAGGCGCTCGACGCCTGCGCCGCGGCGCTCGTCGGCACCCACGACTTCACCGCCTTCACCCCCACCCAGACCGACCACGTCCGCTTCGACCGCGACGTCCTCGCCGCGAGCTGGCGGGACGAACCGAGCGCCTGGGGCACCGCCGAGCTCCTTGCCTTCCGCATCACCGCCGACGCCTTCATGCGCAGCATGGTCCGGGCCCTGGTCGGCACGATGCTGGAGGTAGCGAGCTCCCGCCGCACGGTCGAGAGCTTCAGAACCCTCCTCGAGGGCGCACACCGCAATGAGGCAGGCGACACCGCCCCACCCCACGCTCTCTACCTGGAGAGCGTCGGCTACGACGGGTAGCTAGACCAGCTCGAGGTAGACCATCTCGGTCGAGTCGCTGCGACGCGGACCGAGCTTGACGATGCGGGTGTAGCCGCCGGGGCGCTCCGAGTACCGGGGCGCCACCTCGTCGAACAGCTTGTGGACGATGAACTTGTCGTTGTGCAGGGCCGCGAGGGCCTGGCGACGAGCGTGCAGATCGCCCCGTTTGGCGAGCGTGATCAGCTTCTCGACGTCGGGTTTGACCGCCTTGGCCTTGGCCTGGCTGGTTTCGATCCGCTCATGCTCGATCAGCTGCTTGGACAGGTTCGAGAGCAGCGCTTTCCGTTCGGCGGAGTCACGACTCAGCTTGTTGCGCTTCTTGTTGTGCCGCACCGTTTCTCCTCCGCCGCTCTCGTACCGGGTCCTAGATTAGATCGCTTCAGTCCTGCTGGAGATCGAGGCCGCGGGCGTGCAGCGTCTCGATCACTTCCTCGATCGACTTCGAGCCGAAGTTCGGAATCGCGTTCAATTCCGCGCGCGACTTGCGCACCAGGTCGCCGACCGTCTGCACCCCCGCCCGCTTCAGGCAGTTGTAGGAGCGAACACCGAGTTCGAGCTCCTCGATCAGGATCTCGTCAAGGCCGTTGGCGGCGGCACCGTCACCGGCCGCGCCGTTCGAGGCGAGGCCGTCGGCGGGAAGGGCGGCGACCGGCTCGCGCGCGGTCAGTTCCTCGACCCGGTCGGCGTCGGTGAAGATCGCCAGGCTCTTGATCAGGATCTCGGAGGCCTCGCGGAGCGCCGCGCCCGGCTCGATCGAGCCGTCGGTCTCAAGGTCGAGCTCGAGCTTGTCGAAGTCGGTCCGCTGGCCGACGCGGGCGCCGGAGACGGCGTAGGACGCGCGCCGGATCGGCGAGAAGATCGAGTCGATCGGGATCACGCCGATCGGCTGCTCGTCCGACTTGTTCTCTTCGGCGGGCGAGTAACCACGGCCGCGGCCGATGGTCAGGTAGACCTCGAGTTTGGTTTTTTTCTCGAGCGTCGCGATCGGCGCCTCGGGGTTGAGGATCTCGACGCCGGAGGGCAGGTCGATGTCCTTCGCCTTCACCTCGCCGGGGCCGGTCGCCACCAGCGGCGCCTCGACCTCATCGGCATCGGTGTGCATGCGGACGACGAGGTCCTTCAGGTTCAGGACGATGTCGGTGACGTCCTCCTTGACGCCCGGGACGGTCGAGAACTCGTGCGCGACCCCCTCGATGCGGACGCTCGTGATCGCGGCGCCGCCCAGGGAGGAGAGCAGGACGCGACGGAGGCTGTTGCCGAAGGTGTAGCCGAAGCCCTTGTCGAGCGGCTCGATGGTGAAGGTGCCGCGGCGATCATCGACTTTCTCGGCGGTGATTCTGGGGACCTGGAAATCAGTGGTCATGAGTTCCTTACGTTGCTTCTTTTCTGAATTGCGTCTGGTCCGGACTACTTGGAGTACAGCTCGACGATCAGCTGCTCCTGGACCGGCGCCGAGATCTCTGAACGCTCGGGGTAGCGCAGGACCTTGGCGGTCAGGGCGTCGTGGTCGGCCTGCAACCAGGCCGGCACGGTCGAAACCAGTTCCGTCGCGCGACGGACCGTGTCAGTCGCGCCGGAGTCCGGTTTGATCGAGATGATGTCCTCGGGACGCACCTGGTACGAAGGGATGTCGACACGACGGCCGTTGATCAGCCAGTGGCCGTGGTTGATCAGCTGCCGGGCCTGACGGCGCGAGGCGGCGAAGCCGAGGCGCACGAGCACGTTGTCGAAGCGGGACTCGAGCAACCGCAGCAGGTTCTCGCCGGTGACGCCGTCCTGGCGCGAGGCGTGTTCGTAGTAGGAGCGGAACTGTTTCTCCAGCACCTGGTAATAGCGGCGCGCCTTCTGCTTCTCGCGCAGCTGTAGGCGGTACTCGCTCTGCCGCAGGCGGCCGCGGCCGTGCTCGCCGGGCGGGTAGGAGCGACGCTCGACGCCGCACTTGTCGGTGAAGCAGCGCTCACCCTTGAGGAAGAGCTTCTGGCCCTCGCGCCGGCACTGCTTGCACTGCGGGGAGGTGTCGCGGGCCACTAGACGCGCCTCCGCTTCTTCGGCCGGCAGCCGTTGTGGGCCTGCGGGCTGACGTCCTTGACGGTGGTGACGTCGAGGCCGGCGGCCTGCAGCGAGCGGATCGCGGTCTCACGGCCGGAGCCGGCGCCCTTGGCGAACACTTCAACCCGTTCGAGCCCGTGTTCCATGCCTTTTTTGGCGGCCGCGTCGGCGGTCACCTGCGCGGCGAACGGGGTCGACTTCCGCGAGCCTTTGAACCCGGCCGAGCCGGCCGACTCCCAGGCGATCACGTTGCCGTCGGTGTCGGTGAGCGTGACGATCGTGTTGTTGAAGGAAGTCTTGATGTGCGCCTGCCCGTAGGCGACGTTCTTTTTGACGCGGCGACGACCCCCACGCCCTTTGGCGGATTTTTTCTCGGCCATCTCTCCTACCTGGGTTTCTTCTTGCCGGCGATGCTGAGGCGCCGCGGGCCCTTGCGGCCGCGCGCGTTGGTCTTGGTGCGCTGGCCGCGGACCGGCAGGCCGCGGCGATGACGCAGACCGCGGTAGGAGCCGATCTCCATCAGCCGTTTGACGTTCTGCGAGCGTTCGCGCCGGAGGTCACCCTCGACCTCGCGGCTCTCGACCGCATCACGCAGCTTGATGGTCTCGTCCTCGGTCAGGTCTTTGCCCTGGATCCCGGCATCGATCCCGGTCTCCTCGAGGATTTTGAGAGCGGTCGAATGACCGATCCCGAAGATGTAGGTGAGGCCGATCTCGATCCGCTTGTTGTCTGGAATGTTGACGCCGGCGATACGTGCCATCTGCTCAGCCCTGACGCTGCTTGTGTCGCGGGTTCTGGCAGATGACGAGAACCGCGCCATTGCGGCGGATCACCTTGCACTTCTCGCACATCGGCTTGACGGACGCTCGAACCTTCATCGCTCCGGTTTCTCTCTCGAATACAGGATCCCCGCACACCCCATGAGTCGGACGGCAGGGTACGACCACGGCCCACTGGGCCGACCGAGAAAGATAGCAGGGACGGAAACTCCGCCTCGCCGCGGCCGCCGTGGCAGGATAGGCCGATGCCAGGGGCGCCCGACCAGGATACCTTCAGCGCCGTCGACGCCTTCGTCGCGGGGACGCTGTTCGCCCGGCGCGACGAGGCCCTCGAGGCGGCCCTGGACGCCACCTCGGCGGCCGGCATGCCGGAGATCCAGGTCACGCCACCACAGGCACGCCTGCTGGCGATCCTCTGCCGCGCGGTGAACGCCCGTCGGATCCTCGAGTTCGGCACCCTGGGCGGGTACTCGACGATCGCGATGGCGCGCACCCTGCCCGCCGACGGTCTGCTGACCACGCTCGAGTTCGACCCCGACCACGCCGAGGTCGCCTGGGCGAACATCGAACTGGCCGGGCTCGCCGACATGGTGGACCTCCGCGTCGGCGCCGCCCTCGAGACCCTCCCCCTGCTCGCCGCCGAGGGCGCCGGCCGCTTCGACTTCGTCTTCATCGACGCCGACAAGGTCAACACCCCCACCTACTTCGCCTGGGCCCTCGACCACACCCGCCCCGGCGGCCTGATCTTCGCCGACAACGTGATCCGCGGCGGCGCCCTCGCCGATCCCGACGGAGACGAGGCGACCGCCGCCCAGCGGGCCTTCCACGAGTACCTGGCCGAAGAGCCGAGGGTCACCGCGACGACGATCCAGACTGTCGGCGCCAAGGGCTACGACGGCTTCACCCTGGCCTTCGTCGGAGAGTAGGGGCCGGCGCCCCGGCGCGGGACCGGGAACGAGAAAGAGACCACCCCGCCCCGCCGAGCGCTGGGCCGGCGGGGCGGGGAAGGGATGGGGCCTGGGAAGCTGTCGCCGGGAGAAGGGATGGGGCCCATGAGGCCGGCGCCCGAGGGGAAAGGGCCCCCGGCCCCCTCGAGCTGTCGCTCGGGGAAGGGATGGGACCTCTTGAAGCTGCCGCCCGGGAAGGGCCCCGGCCCCCTCAAGCTGTCGCCCACAGGCGACCCGCAGGCGAAAGGGATGCGGCCGTCTCGTCCACCGCCCTGGCAGGCTGTGGCCGTGGCCGAGACGGCCGGGGGTGCGGGGAGCGGGCGGCGGGAAGCACGAAAGCCCCCCGGGAGGGTGCGGGCGGATCCCTCACGCGAGGGACACGGCGCTCCCACGGATCCGGGACGCGCGTCCCAGGACCCCCCGATCCCGGCGTCCGGGGGCCGGAGGGTCCCACGGATCCCCCCGATCCCGGCCCCGGGGGCCGGAGGGTGCGACCGTTCCGTCACGGGACCGCCACGGAAGAGGGACCCCTTCACGGAGACGTAGGGAACTCCACCCTTCCTCCCGTGTTGTCCAACGCTCACGGACGCGTTCCGTACTTTGACCCTGCCATAGGAGGGTCAAAGTACGGAACGTGTTCCCGGGCCCTCTTTCCGGGCCCGGGAACGGACAGAAGGGTCCCGGGAGGGTGACGTTCCCGGCATCTTCGTGACCGATCGGGGCCAGGTGTGGCCTCTCCCGCACGGACCCGTCACGGAAGTCCGACCTCGTGACGTCCCTGTCCCGCCTTTTTCACGACCTTCCCCCGTCCCTGCGTCTCCCCTCATCCCTGTGTCGTCTTCCCCACGACCCCCTACCGTCCCTGTGCCCTCTTCCCCACGACCCCCTCCCGTCCCGGGCGCCTCATGGCGCTCACAGCCTGCCAGGAGCGCCATGAGGCGCCCGGGACCATCTCGGACGGACAGGGCGGTCGGGGTCGGGGCGGCATCTCGGACGGATGCGGTGGTCGGGGTCGGGCCGCACCTCGGACGGGTGCGGGGTCGGGGGGTTGCGCGCCATCTCGGACGGGCGCACGGGCCGCGGGCCGCTCCGTATCGCCGCCCGGGCGCCGCGCCTCGGACGGCCGCACCGGCCGGGGTCGGGCGGCCACGCACCGCCGCGCAGTAACGCAGGTGGGTGCGGGGGCCGCGGGCCGCGCCGCGCCTCGGACGGGTGCGGGGGCCGCGCCGCACCCCGACGGCGTGACCCCGACCGCGTTGGGCCCGGCTTACCTCGGCAACTTCTGGGTCAGCGTCACGACCTGCTGGAAGGTGGGGCGGTTCTGGAACGGGAAGGCGCCCAATTCGATGCCTGCCGTTTCCGTCGGGCGGTTGGCGTCGAAGCAGGACGGCTGCGGGTTCGAGGCGCAGGCTCCGTCGCCGCCACCATAGAGCGTCGAGGGCTTGATCCTGAGCGCTTCGGAGAGGCTCTTTTCGAGCACCGCCTTGCACTTCTTCTGGTTACCGCCACCGCAGTACTTGCGGCTCCACGGCGCCTTCGGCTTCGGACCGAAGACATCACGCAGGTCCTTTGACACGTAGCCCCACCACCCGTCGTCGAAGCTCGGTTCGGTCGGCGAGCCACCGGTGTAGCTCCCGGTTTCCAGCATCTCGACGAGTTTTTCATAGGCGTTCGCGCCCAGCGCCGGTTTGAACTCGCGCTGCAGCAGGATCGGCCACCAGGCGTCCATCAGCTCGATCGCCGGCGTTTCTTCGTCTTCCCCGTCGCGGTTGAGATCGCGCCGGTGCGCACCGTGCGCCCCCCACGCCTTCAGCTCCGCCACGGCGCTCTTCAACTTCGCCGACTTCGGCGTGCCGATCGCCTTCAGCAGCAATGGCAGGACCTTCACCCCACGCAGGTCCTGGGTCGCCGATTCCTCCATCGCCTGCACCAGCTGGGCGATCGTCATCTTCTTGCCGCCCTTGAGATCGGCGCGGATATGGTCGGCGATCAGCTGCTGCCGCTGGATCGGCCCGAAGTCGTACTTGTCGTCGGCCGCCGCCCATTCCGGTGCCTGCTTGTTGTTCCAGGACACCATGAATTCGGGGTCTTCCGCCTGCGGATGCTTCGCGAACGGCAGCCAGTCGGCGGTGTGCGTCCTCGGACTGAAGCCCTTCCAGTCGTACTGGCCGGTACCGAGGATCGGGAAGTCCGGCGAGGTCCCCTTCGCCCGCTGCGGCATCGCCCCCGACAGCGCGTAGGCGATGTGTTCGGAGTCGACGTAGCCCCAGTTGAAGAGGAAGTTGATGTTGGAGACCGCTTTTTTGAAGCCCTTGACGCCGGTGAGCTTCCCCGGTTCGTTCAGTTCGCTGAAGCCGATCACCGATTCGGCCTCATGGAAGTAGGTGCTGCGGTCGTGGACGAAAGCGACTTTCTTGCCGTCCGCCACCCCGCGGGCGAAGACGATCCCGTGCACGGTCCGGTAGGCGGTCATCGTCTGCGAGCCGGCCGCGGTCTGGTCGATCGTGTTCGGCGTCCAGCTCTCCTTCTTGACCAGCTTTTCCATCGGCAGGCACTTGCCTTTGTAGAGGTAGTGGAACTTGTCCTTACAAAGGACCTCGGCGAAGGTGTCGACGTTGTCGGAGGTCGCCGTCGTCGCGCTCCAGGCGTAGTCGGTGCCGTGCCCGAGCTCGACGTAGAGGTTGATCCCCGGGAACGAGGCGCCGCGAGCATCGATCCCCGGCCCGTGCAGGTCCTCCTCCATCAGGATCTGGGGGACGTAGTAGCCGACCTGCGGGCCCATCACCGCGATCGGATGCCCGTCGGCCGAATGCTTCTTCGAGACGAGCTCCCAGTTCGAGGCGTGCCCTGCTTCTTCCAGCCCCCGGGTGAGCCTGCCGCCGACCGTGTTCAGGCCAGGCTTGGTCCCCACGGCGGCCGCGCTGCCGTAGGCGATCGGAGGTTCGTAGACGCTGCCCGGCTTCGGCAGCGCCAGGCCCTTCTTGGCGAAGGCGCTTTCGGTCTCGTACGGGAACGGCTTGGAGATCGTCGTCGGCGCTTCGGGGTCGTTCTTCGAGCGGAACCCGAGCCAGGCCTTGCGCCCCGCCTTCTTGCCCATCCGTTCGACCATCGCCTCCATCGTCAGCGCCGAGTTCAGCTCGTTGCCGCCGCCGCGACCGAAGATGCCGCCGATCAGCGACGCGATCGCGATCACGTCGGTTGGTTTCCACGGTTCCATCGGCTTGTTGACGAAGGAGTACTCCGCCGGTTTCAGCTTCGGGTTGAGGTTGGCGGCGGCAATGTAGGCGTTGATGCCTTCGACGTAGTGGTCGAGATCTTCGACCGCCTGCTTGCCCGCCGCTCCCCGTTCCGTTTCCATCGCCTTGATCTGCCCTTCGAGATCAGCTTCGGTGTAGGGCGCGAAGCCCCACTGGCTCGCATCGGCTTCGGCGTTGGAGCCACCGAGGAACGAGGCGAGTTCGGCGCGGCCGGTGTGGCGCAACACGTCCATCAGGAAGAGGCGGTCGTTCGCCCCCGCGTAGCCCGCCCCGAACATCGTGTCGGCGCGCGTTTCGCCGTAGATGTGTGGCACTCCGTAGGCCTTGTCGCGGAGGATCGTCACCCCCGGTTTCGGTTCGATCGTCGATTCGACTTCGTTCGGCTGCACGCCGAAGGTCGCGTCCTTGAAGTAGTTGCCGACCGTTTCGTCGGTCAGCGTCGGCGAGCCGTAGAGCAGGTTTTCGTAGAGCGGCTGCTGGTCGGCGAAGTGCGGCGGGATCGCCTTCGACGCTTTGAAGCCGAGCACCTGTTCGATGTTGTCGAGGCCGTTCTCCCCCGGCGGCAGCACGTTGCGGAACCCGCCCGCGTCGTTCGTCCCGTACGGCTGGACCGCGTTGGCCGCCGCAACACCGGCGAAAACGGCGGCGCCCAGCACGAGACAGGCTAGTGAAAACAGGAAAACGCGCAGCGAACGGCGACCGACCAAAGCAATCCTCCTCCAACTGTTCCCTGGCAGCCTCCCGAGCCGCCCCGGCAGCATATGCCCGCGGCCGGGCCATGGCAAACCGGCCGGCCGGCCAGGCCGGGCTCCCACCCTCTCGGGCGCGGCCCGGCGGCCGCTACTCGGCTTCGTGCCAGGGGGTGAGGATGCGCGGACCGTCCGGGGTGACCGCGACGGTGAACTCGAAGTGGGCGGCGAGGCTGCCGTCCTCGGAGAAGACCGACCAGCCGTCGTCACCCATCCGCACGAGCGGGCCGCCGGCGTTGACCATCGGCTCGATCGCCAGGACCGTGCCGATCTCCAGTTCCGGCCCGCGGCCGGCCTCGCCGAAGTTGGGCACCTGCGGCTCCTCGTGCATCTCGCGGCCGATCCCGTGGCCGACCAGGGTGCGGATCACCGACAGGCCGTTCGACTCGACCGAGCGCTGGATCGCGTTGGAGACGTCGCCGAGATGGTTGCCGGCGACCATCTGCTCGACTCCGTCGAAGAGCGCGTTGCGGGTAACGCCGAGCAGTTGCTTGGCCTCGGTCGAGATCGGCCCGATCGGCACCGTCACCGCGGCGTCGGCGACCCAGCCGTCCTTGGTCACGCCGATGTCGATCGAGAGCACGTCGCCACGCTTGCACACGTGGTCATCGGGGATGCCGTGGACGACCATCGAGTTGGGCGAGGCACAGATCGATCCGGGGAAGCCCCGGTACCCTTTGAACGAAGGAGTCGCCCCCTGCGAGCGGATGAACTTCTCCGCCGCTTCGTCGAGTTCGAGCGTGGTGATCCCCGGGCGCGCCTTCGATTTGAGCATCGTCATCGTGCGGACGAGGATGTCGCCGGCCGCCGCCATCTGGTCGACCTGCTCGGGGGTCTTGCGGATGATCATTCCGTACACGTTAGACAGCGTAAAGGGCGGCGCAGGTCAGACCGCGCCGTCACTCTCCAAGCGCATCGTCGCCAGGGTGCGGCGCAGCTCCTCGGTCACCTCGTCGGGATCGCGCTCGCCGTCGACGCGGCGCAGCACCCCCTTGTCGTCGTAGTAGGTGACCAGCGGCTCGGTCTTCTCGTGGTAGGTCGCGAGCCGCTTGCGGATGACGTCGGGTTTGTCGTCGTCGCGCTGCACCAGTTCGCCGCCGTCGACGTCACAGACGCCCTCCACCTTGGGCGGGTTGAAGTCCACGTGGTAGACCCGGCCGCAAACGACACAGGTGCGCCGGCCGCCCAGCCGCTTCACCACCTCGTCGTCGGAGACGTCGATCAAGAGCACCGCGCCGACCGACCGCCCCAGATCGTCGAGCTTCGCGTCGAGCGCCTCGGCCTGCGGTGTGGTCCGCGGGAAGCCGTCGAGGATGAAGCCGTCGCGCGCCTCCTCGGAGTCGATCCGATCGGCGATCACGCCGACGATCACCTCGTCGGGGACGAGGTCGCCGCGGTCCATGTACTCCTTGGCGCTCTTGCCGAGCTCCGTTTCGTCGCGGACCGCGCCGCGCAGGATGTCGCCGGTCGCGTAGTACGGCAGGCGCAGGTCTTCATTGAGCCGCTCGCCCTGAGTCCCCTTTCCGGAGCCAGGAGGGCCGAGCAGGACAAGGTTCAGCTCAGGCATCTGCGAAGCCTATGGGAAAGCGCCCGCCCAAACGCTCCTGAAGGCCTGAAGCATCAGAGGGAGCGGGTCCTGACCCCCTCCTCTCTCAAACTCGGGCTACATCGGATGTGGACGAGCGGGGTGCGTTCCGGAGCCCTCGTTACAAGCCGTTCGGAGCGGGTCAGGACCCGCTCTACGGGCCGCCGCCGCAGGTTCCGCAACAGCGTGATCCGCTCCCTGAGCGTCCGAAAACCAGGCAGGTCGGGGGATGCAGGGAGTTCGACGAGGGCAGCGCACTCCCATGCGTGACTCGAGGACAACGACGGAAGACCCCGAGATGCGCCGGTTTGCAGGACGCCTGGAGGTTCCGCTGTTCTTTATGGCCCTGTGGCGACCATAAAGAACAGCGGAACGCACGGCCCGTGCCTTGTGGCGGTGCTGGCGCCCCTGCGGAGGGCAACCGAACCCTCGCCTATTTGAGGAAGCCCTCGTAGTTACGCATCATCAGCTGGGCCTCCAGCTGCTTCACGGTATCGAGGGCGACACCGATCACGATCAGGATCGAGGTGCCGCCGAAGTAGAAGTTCGCCGAGGTCTGACTGATCAGGATCGTCGGCAAGGCCGCCACCGCGCCCAGGTAGAGGGCGCCGGGGAAGGTCAGCCGGGACAGGATCCGGTCCAGGTACTCCGCCGTGGGCCTACCTGGTCGCACACCGGGGATGAAGCCGCCATACCGTTTGAGGTTGTCGGCCTGATCCACCGGATTGAACGTGACCGCGGTGTAGAAGTAGGTGAAGATGATGATGAAGAGGACCTCGCCGATCACGTAGGGCACCGAGTTGGGGCTGAAGAATTCGGCGAAGTCCAGGGCCGCCGGGGTGTTCAGCAGCTGACCGATGGTCGGTGGGAAGGCCATGATCGACGCGGCGAAGATGACCGGGATGACGCCCGCCATGTTGACCCGCAGCGGCAGGTAGGTCGAGCCGCCCGAGGTCATTTTCCGCCCGACCACGCGTTTTGCATACTGGACCGGGATGCGGCGCTGGCCCTCCTGGACGAAGACGATCGCGACGATCACCGCCAGCGCGATGAACGGCATCATCACGACGAAGACCTGATCGGGGTTGTCCCACCACTTGGTGATCCCGCTCGGGATCGACGAGGCGATCGAGGCGAAGATCATCAGCGAGATGCCGTTGCCGATGCCGCGCTGGGTGATGAGCTCGCCCAGCCACATCAGCAGCACCGAACCGGCGGTCAGGCAGATCACGATCAGCATCACCCTGGGGAAGGTCAGGTTGCCGACCACACTGGCACCGGTTTCGTTGCCGAAGGACCGGAAGAGGAAGACATAACCGATGCTCTCGAAGAAGGAGAGCGCGACGGTGAGGTAGCGCGTGTACTGGGTGATTTTCTGCTGGCCGACCTCACCTTCTTTCTGCAGGCGCTCGAGCGAGGGCAGCACCACGGTCAGGAGCTGCAGGATGATCGACGCCGTGATGTACGGCATGATCCCCAACGCAAAAAGCGACAGCCTGGAAAGGCTGCCGCCGGAGAAGAGGTTCAGGAAGCCGAGGACGTTGGAGCCGCCGAAATTGCTCGACACCGACTTGACGGCTTCGACGTCGACGCCGGGCGCGGGGATATAGGCGCCGAGGCGGTACAGGGCCAGCATCGCCGCGGTGAAGGCGAGCTTCTTCCTGATGTCCGCAACGCTGAAAGCGTTGAGAATAGTCCTGAGCATTACGGCTCCAGAGTCTGACAGGTCCCGCCGGCGGCCTCGATCTTCTCCTGGGCCGCCTTGCTGAAGGCGTGCGCACGGACCGTCAATTTCAGCGTGATCTCGCCGCGGGCGAGGATCTTCACCGGGTCCGTCCGGGTCGCGAGGCCCTTGGCCTTCAGCGTCTCAGGGGTCACCTCGTCGCCCGCCTCGAAGCGCTGCTCGAGGTCGGCAAGGTTGACCGGCTGAGTCTTGGTGCGGAAGTTCTCGAAGGGCATCGACTTCTTCATGTGCGGGCCGCGAAGCTTGCGCATCCGCATGTGGATCGGCGTCTGACCGCCCTCGTACCCGGCCTTTTCCTTCGCGCCCGAGCGCGAGCCCGCGCCCTTGTGGCCGCGGCCGGAGGTCTTGCCGTTGCCCGAGCCCTCGCCGCGACCGACGCGCTTGCGGCGGTGCGTGGAGCCCTTCTTCGGCTTCAGGTTGTGGAGGCCGATCTCCTCGGCGCGGGTCTGGTCAGCCATTGTCGACCTCGACCAGGTGCGAGACGACGCGCAGCTGACCCTGCAGCTGCGGCGAGTCCTCGCGCTCGACGGATTTGCCGATGCGCCCCAGGCCCAACGCCCTGAGGGTTGCTTTCTGCTTCGGGTTGGTGCCGTTCGGCGATCGGGTCTGCGAGATCTTGATGCTCACGACGCCTCACCCTCCGTCGGCGCACCCTCCGCGGGCGCCCCCTCGGTGGCGGTGGCCACCGCGGCGGCAGGCTCCTCTTGCGGCTCGGCCTCGAGGTGCTCGCCGTCGCCGGTGCCCTTCTCGCCGGTCAGGCCGAGGACCTGGGTGATCGTCAGGCCACGCAGCTCGGCGACCTCCTCCGGGCGGCGCAGGCGGATCAGGCCGTCCATCGTCGCCTTCACGAGGTTGATCGGATTCTGCGTGCCGATGCTCTTGGTGAGCACGTCGCGGACACCGCCGAGCTCGAGCACGGCGCGGACGCCGCCGCCGGCGATGACGCCGGTACCGGGGCTGGCCGGCCGCAGGACGACGTGACCGGCGCCATAGCGGCCGATGATCCTGTGGGTGATCGTCTGGCCGTATTTGGGCACGCGGATCAGGTTCTTGCGGGCGTCCTCGACGCCCTTCTGGATCGCCAGCGGCACCTCGCGCGCCTTGCCGTAACCGATCCCGACCACGCCCTCTTCGTCGCCGACGGCGACGAGCGCGGTGAAGGAGAAGCGGCGACCGCCCTTGACCACCTTGGCGACGCGATTGATCTCGATCACGCGCTCCTGGAGGTCGAGGCCGCGCGGGCTGACCGTCTCGACGTTGTTCATGTCCATGCCCTTCATGAGCAGCGGACCACCGTAGCGGAAGTTGCCTCGAGGCGGGTCATCAGAACTTCAGCCCCCCCTCGCGCGCGCCGTCGGCAAGGGCCTTGACGCGACCGTGGTACTGGTAGCCGCCGCGGTCGAAGACACAGGTCTCGACCCCCGCCGCCTTGGCCCGCTCGGCCAGCAGTTCGCCCGCCTTCTGCGCCTGGGCCGACGCCGTGAGGCCTTTCAGCTCAGGCTCGATCCAGTTGACCGCCGCCACGGTGTGGCCCTTGCGATCGTCGATCAGCTGGGCGAAGACACCCTTGTTCGAGCGATACACCGAGAGGCGCGGACGCTCCGCCGTACCCGTGACCCGGGCGCGGACGCGACGCCGGCGACGCAGCCGCCGCTGCCGTGAAGTGAGAACCGTCATGCGCGCTTACCAACCTTTCGCAGGACCTGCTCGTCGCGGTAACGGATGCCCTTGCCCTTGTAGGGCTCCGGCGGGCGCCGCTTGCGGATGTCCGCCGCGACCTGGCCGACGAGCTGCTTGTCGATGCCGCGAACGATGATCTCGGTCTGCTGCGGCACCTCGAATTCGATCCCCGCCGGGGCCTCGATCGAGACCGGATGGGAGAAGCCGAGCGCCAGCTCGAGGTTCTTGCCTTTCAGCGCGGCGCGGTAACCGACACCCTGGATCTCGAGGCGCTTCTCGAACCCGTCGGTGACGCCCTCGACCATGTTCGCGATCAGGCTGCGGGTGAGCCCGTGCAGGGCACGGTGCTCGCCCCGGTCGGTCGGCCGGGCGACGAGGATCGTGCCGTCCTCCTGGGAGACCGTCATCTCCTGGGAGTAGGTCTGGGTCAGCTCCCCCTTCGGCCCCTTGATCGCGATGTTGCCGGGGGCGATCGTCACCGTGACGGCGTCGGGGACTGCAACTGGCTTTCTTCCGATTCGACTCATCTCAAACTCTCTTCGACGTCACCAGACGTAGGCGACTACCTCGCCACCGACGCCCTGCTGACGCGCTTCGTGACCGGTCATCACCCCGTGCGAGGTGCTGACGATCGCGGTTCCGGTCCCACCCTGCACCCGCGGCACGCTTTTGTGATCGACGTACCGGCGACGGCCGGGGCGGGAGACCCGTTCGATCCCGAGGATGACAGGCTTGCGGTCCTCGGTGTACTTCAGGGTCACCGCGATCGTCTCGCCGACGCGCGCGGGCTTCTTGTGGAAGTCGGTGATGTAGCCCTGCTCCTTGAGGATGCGCGAGAGCTCCATCTTCTGGGTCGACGCCGGGATCTCGACGTCGTCGTGGCCGGCGCGGATCGCGTTGCGGATCCGGGTCAGGTAATCGGCGATCGGGTCGGTGTGCATCGCTACCAGCTCGACTTGGTCATGCCGGGGACGTAGCCCTCGTGGGCGGCCTCGCGCAGGCAGATCCGGCAGAGACCGAACTTGCGGTAGTACGCGCGCGGACGACCGCAGCGACGGCAGCGGTTGTATTCCCGGCTTTTGAACTTTGCTTTGCGGCCCTGGCGGACCTTCTGGGAAGTCTTGGCCATGCTTCTTAACTCTCCTCGGCGGCACTCTCGCCGGCCTCGTCGTCGGCGCCCTCGGTGCCCGCGTCCTCGGTCTCGGGCTTGGCGTACGCCTCAGGGTTCTCCTGTTTCAATTCCTCGAGAGCGGCCTGCTCGGTCTCGGCCTTCAGGCGCGCCTCCTCTTTTTCCCGCTCTTCCTCGGCGGCTTTCTCCTCGGCTTCGCGCTCGGCCTGACCGGGACGGCCCTCCTGCGCGAACGGCATGCCCAGGCCGAGCAGCAGCTCGAACGCCTCGAGGTCGGTCTTCGCCGTGGTCGTCATCGTCACGTCGAGACCGCGCACGATGTCCACCGAGTCATAGTCGATTTCCGGGAAGATCAGCTGCTCTTTGACGCCCATCGAGTAGTTGCCGCGGCCGTCGAAGCTGCGCGGGTTGAGCCCGCGGAAGTCACGGATGCGCGGCACCGCGATCGAGGTGAGGCGATCGAGGAACTCCCACATGCGGGCGCGGCGCAGCGTCACCGAGACGCCAACCGGCATGCCCTCGCGGACTTTGAAGGACGCGATCGACTTGCGGGCCCGGCGCACGTTCGGGTGCTGGCCGGCGATCGTCGCCAGCTGTTCGGTGGCAAGTTCGAAGGAGCGGTTGTCCTGTTTCTCCTTGCCGAGACCCATGTTGAGGGTGATCTTCACCAGCTTCGGCGCGTCCATCGGCGTCGAGTAGCCGAACTTCTTGGTCAGCGCCGGCAGGACCTCGTCCTCATATTTTTCGCGCAGGCGCGGCGGCGGGGCCGCCTGCGACACGGGAGTCACGGTTCCAGCCTCCATCAGTCGACCTCCGCCCCCGAGCGGCGCGCGATCCGCACGCGCTTACCGTCGTCCGTGCGACGCACGCCGATCCGGGTGCCTTTGTTGCCTTTCGGGTCGAGCAGCATCACGTTCGAGACGTTGATCGGCCCCTCCTTCTCGACGATGCCACCGGGGTTGGCAGTGGCCATGTCACCGGTCGAGCGGGGACGTTCGTGGCGCTTGACGATGTTCAGGCCCTCGACGTAGACGCGGCGCTTCTTCGGCTCCGTGCGGAGCACGCGTCCGGTCTTGCCGCGGTCCTTGCCGCTGATGACGACGACCTGGTCGTCGGTCCTGATGCGCATGGTCTTGGCCACGGTCAGAGCACCTCGGGTGCCAAGGAGATGATTTTCATGAAGTTGCGATCGCGAAGTTCGCGGGCGACGGGGCCGAAGATGCGGGTCCCGCGCGGGTTGTTGTTCGCCGGGTCGATCAGCACGGCAGCGTTCTCGTCGAAGGAGATGTAGGTGCCGTCGGGGCGGCCGAGCGGCTTCTTGGTCCGCACGACCACTGCCTGGACGACCTCGCCCTTGCGCACGCCGCCCTGCGGGCTCGCCGATTTCACGGTCGCGGTGATGACGTCGCCGACCGACGCATAACGACGGTGCGAGCCGCCCTTGACGCGGATGCAGAGCAGCTCACGGGCGCCGGAGTTGTCGGCCACTTTGAGTCGGGACTCCTGCTGGATCATCGGTCTACCTCGCCTTCTCGACGACGTCGACGAGACGCCAGCGCTTGGTCTTCGACAGCGGCCGGGTCTCGACGACACGAACGACGTCGCCCTCCCCCGCCTCGTTGCGCTCGTCGTGCGCGTGCAGCGTGCGCGAGCGGCGGACGATCTTCTCGTAGGTCGGATGACGGCGGGCGATGTCGATGCGCACGGTGATCGACTTGTCGCCTTTATTGGAGACAACGATGCCCTGGCGAACCTTGGCGGCGTTCGAGTCGCGCTCGGCCGGGGGCGTGCCGGTGCCCGCTTTGTGGGCAGCCTTCAGCGCGGCGCGTTCCTTGCGGCGCTCGTCGGCCTTGCCCTTGCGCCGGGCGTCACGGTCCGCGGCCCGCTCCTCCGCGGTGCGCGGCGGGTTGGCCTTGTGCGGCTCGCGCGACTTGAGCAGGCGGCGACGCTCCTTCCAGGGAAGGTCGTCGAGAGGATCCGGCTCGGCGGAGGCGGCCTCCGGGGCCGGCGCCTCGGCGGAGGCCTCAGCCTCGGCGGCAGGGGCCTCCGTGGCCTGAGGAGTCTCCTCGGCCTGCGGCTCCTCGGCCATCTCGGCGGTTTTCTCGGTGCTCTCGTCGCTCATATCCGTCGCGTCTCTTTCTCCACATCGATACCGCGCTCGCGAGCCACGGTGATCAGCCGGGCAACGTCACGTTTCGCCTGTCCGAGGCGGGCGGTGTTCTCGAGCTCGCCGGTGGCGTGCCGGAAGCGGAGGTTGAAGGCCTCCTCCTTGGCGTCGATCAGTTTCGCCACCAGCTCGTCGTCTTTCAGATTGTGCACCTCCGCGGCTTTCACTGCTCCGCCCCCTCGCGCTTCACGAATTTCGTTTTCACGGGGAGCTTGTGCCCGGCGAGGCGCAGCGCTTCGCGCGCCAGGTCCTCGGGAACGCCGGCCAGCTCGAACATGACCTTGCCCGGCTTGACCACGGCGACCCAGCCCTCGGGATTGCCCTTACCGGAGCCCATCCGCGTCTCGGCGGGCTTCTTGGTGTAGGGCTTGTCGGGGAAGACGTTGATCCAGACCTTCCCGCCACGTTTGATCTTGCGGGTCATCGCGACACGGGCGGCCTCGATCTGGCGGTTGGTGATCCAGCCTCGCTCGACGGCCTTGATCCCGTACTCGCCGAAGGCGACGGTGCTGCCGCCCTTGGTGTCGCCGCGCATGCGACCACGGAACTGTTTGCGGTGCTTGACCCGCTTCGGCATCAACATCAGCGACCACCTCCGCCGCCACCGCCGCGCGGGCCGCGACCACCGTCGCCGCCACGACCGCCACCGGGTCCACCGGGACCACGACCGCCGGGGCCACCCGGTCCGCGACCGCCGCCGCCACGACCGCCAGGTCCGCGACCGCCGCCGGGACCACCAGGTCCGCGACCGCCGCCGGGCCCGCCGCCGCGGCCACGACCGCCGCCGGGCCCGCGACCGCCACGGTCACGTCCACCGCGATCACGATCGCGATCACGACCGCCGCCGGGCCCGCGGCTGGGCGGAGCCTCGTCGGGGTTGATGATGTCGGAGCGGAAGCCCTCGGGCATGACTTCACCCTTGTTGATCCAGCATTTGACCCCGATGCGGCCGGTCGTCGTGCGGGCCTCGAAGAAGCCGTAGTCGATGTCGGCGCGCAGGGTGTGGAGCGGCACGCGGCCGTCCGAGTAGCTTTCGGTCCGCGCCATCTCGGCGCCGCCGAGGCGACCGGATACCTGGACCTTCACGCCCTTGGCGCCGGAGCGCATCGCCGAGGTCAGGGCGCGTTTCATCGCGCGCCGGAAGGCGACCCGGTTCTGCAGCTGCTCGGCGATCGACTGGGCGACCAGTTTGGCGTCGAGCTCGGGTCGTTTGACCTCGCGGATGTTGACCTTCACCGGGCTGCCGGTCAGCTTGTGCAGCTCTTTGCGCAGCGCGTCGACTTCGGAGCCCGATTTGCCGATCACGATGCCGGGGCGGGCCGTGTGGATGTCGACGGCGACCTCGCCGCGGCGCTCGATCGTGATGCTCGAGAGCCCCGCGTGCGAAAGCTTGTTTTCGATGTGGTCGCGGATCGCCAGGTCTTCCTGCAGCCGGTCCGCGAAGTTTTTCTCCTCGAACCAGTTCGACTTCCAGTCGTGGATGTAGCCGACCCGGAAACCCTCGGGGTGGATCTTCTGTCCCATGATCTAGTTCTTCCTCAGTCGTCTTCGACGGGGGTCAGCGCCACGGCGATGTGGCTGGTTCGCTTGTTGATCGGGGTGGCACGGCCGAGCGCGCGCGGGCGATAGCGGCGCAGGGTCGGCCCTTCGTCGACCGTGATCGAGGCGATCTTCATCTCGTCGCCCACCAGGTCGTGATTGTTCTCGGCGTTCGCCGCCGCCGAGTTGATCAGCTTCTGGATGTCGCGGGCGGCACCGCGGGGGGAGAACTCGAGCAGCGCCCGGGCCTGCTCGATGTGCAGGCCGCGGACCTGGTCGGCGACCAGACGCGCCTTGCGCGGCGCGACGCGCACGTATTTGGCGGTCGCCCTGACGACCGGCTGCTCTTCCGGAGCGCGCGGACGACGGCGCGAAGGAGCCGGTTTCTTGGTCTCCGCTTTGTCAGCTTTTTTGGCGCGAGAGGGTTTTTTCTCCGCGTCTTTTTTCTCGGCTTTGTCTTTTTTCGCAGCCGGTTTTTTCTCTTTGGAGTCTTTTTTCTCTTTGGAGTCTTTTTTCTCCGCCGAGTCTTTTTTCGCAGCCTCTTTTTTCGGCGCGTCTTTTTTGGCAGCCGGTTTCGACTCTTCTTTCGCGGCCGGCTTCTCGGCTTTCACCTCGGGCGCGTCCGCTTTCGACTCTTTGGAGTCGGTTTTCTCTTTGTTGTCTTTCTCGTCTGCCATCAGTCAGTCCGTTGCTTAGTCGCGACCACCGTGCGAACGGAAGGTCCGGGTCGGCGCGAACTCGCCGAGCTTGTGGCCGACCATCGACTCCGAGATGAAGACCGGCACGTGTTTTTTGCCGTCGTGGACGGCGATCGTGTGGCCGACCATCTCCGGGAAGATCGTCGAGGTCCGCGACCAGGTTTTGGTCATCTGTTTTTTGCCGGCCTCGTTCATGGCGTTGATGCGTGCCATCAGGCGCTCTTCAACCCACGGGCCCTTTTTGGTCGAACGACCCATGGGTTACCTCCCGCCCTTCTTCTTGCCGCGACGACGGCCGCGAACGATGTAACGATCCGACTGCTTGCCCTTCTTGCGGGTCCGGTAGCCGAGCGTCGGCTTGCCCCACGGGGTGACCGGGTGGCCACCGGGAGTGTGGTGGGCCTCGCCGCCGCCGTGCGGGTGGTCGACCGGGTTCATCGCGACGCCGCGGCTCTGCGGGCGCTTGCCCTTGTGGCGGCTGCGACCGGCCTTGCCGACCTTGAGGTTCTGGTGCTCGGCGTTGGAGAGGACGCCGATCGAGCCGCGGCACTCGGCGCGGACCATCCGCATCTCGGTACTCGGCAGGCGCAGGGTGACCATGTCGCCCTCCTTCGCCACCAGCTGGATCGCGGTGCCGGCGGAGCGACCCATCTTGCCGCCCTGACCGGGGATCAGCTCGACGTTATGGACGATCGTGCCGGTCGGCATCTGGCCGAGCGCCAGCGCGTGGCCCGGTTTGATGTCGGCCTCGGGACCGGATTTCACCGTGTCCCCCACTTTCAAGGCGGCGGGCGCGAGGATGTAGTCCTTGTGTCCGTCGGCGTAGTGGAGCAGGGCGATGTAGCAGGAGCGGTTCGGGTCGTACTCGATCGTCGCGACCTTCGCGGGCACGCCGTCCTTCAGCCGCTTGAAGTCGATCTTGCGGTAGCGCCGCTTGGCGCCGCCGCCGCGGTGGCGGGCGGTGACCCGACCGTTGGAGTTGCGGCCGCCGGACTTTTTCAGCCCTTCGGTGAGCTTGCGTTCCGGCTCCTTCGCGGTCACCTGCTCGCGCAGCGGGTAGGTGGCGAAGCGGCGGCCCGGGCTCGTCGGTTTCGTTTTGCGGTTCGGCATCTCTCAATCTCTCCTAGGCGGTCTGTCCGCCTTCGAACAACTCGATCCGCTCGCCCGGAGCGAGCTGCACGACAGCCTTCTTCCAGGCGCGGGTGCGGCCTTTGGTGAGGCCGCGACGCTTCGGCTTCGACCGCACCTTGGCGGTCCGGACCGCGGCGACGTTGACGCTGAAGACCTCTTCGACCGCCTGCGCGATCTGGGTCTTGTGGGCGCGGTCGTCGACCCGGAAGGTGTACTTGCCCTCGGCGATCAGCGCGTAGCTCTTCTCCGAGATCACCGGACGGATGAGGATCGTGCGGGCGTCCATCAGGCGGCCGCCTCCTCTTTGGCCGGGCTCGGCGCGAGCCGCTCCTCGAGCGCCTTCAGCGCGGTCTCGGAGATGATGATCGAGGCGGCCCCGATCACGTCGGCGACGCCGGTGGCGCCGACCTCGAGCACGGTGACGCGCTGGATATTGCGGAAGCTCTTCATCGCGCCGGTCTCCTCCGCGGTGAGGACGAGGACGGTCGGGCTCTTGGCCGCCCATTTGGCGAGCACCGCGGCCGCCGCTTTGGTCGACGGCGTATCGAAGTCGGCGGCGTTCAGCACCGCGATCGAGCCGCGCTCGGCATGCACCGAGAGAGCGGAGCGCATCGCCCGACGGCGGGCTTTGCGGTTGACCTTGACCGTGTAGTGGCGCGGCTTGGGGCCGAAGGCGACGCCGCCGCCGAAGCGGTTCGGCACGCCGAGCGAGCCGACGCGGGCACGGCCGGTCCCCTTCTGGCGCCAGGCCTTGGCGGTGGTGAAGGCGACCTCGCCGCGGGTGAGCGTGGAGGCGGTGCCGCGACGTCGGGAGGCGAGGTCGGCACGCGCCGCCTCGTGCACCAACGACTGGTGGAACGGCTCGGCGAAAAGCGCGTCGGGCAGGTCGGCTTTGCCGGAGCCGCCGAGCACTGGAGCTTTGCTAGGCATCGGTACGGACCTCGACGATCGAGTTCTTGGCGCCGGGGACGGAGCCCTTGATCAGCAGCAGGTTGCGGTCGGCATCGATCTGGGCGATTTCCAGACCGCGCTGGGTGCGGCGCTTGTTGCCCATCTGGCCCGGCATCCGCATCCCTTTGAAGACGCGGGCGGGGAAGGCGCTGGCGCCGATCGAGCCCGGGGCGCGCACGTTGTGCGAGCCGTGGGTGACGGGACCGCGGGAGAAGTTGTGGCGCTTGATGCCGCCCTGGAAGCCCTTGCCGATCGTGATGCCGGCGACTTTCACCTTCTGGCCGGCCTCAAAGCCCTCGACGGTGACGTCGTCACCGATCTTCGGACCCTCCTCGGCGCCGAGGTCCTCGTCGCGGAACTCGACGAGGTGCCGGAGCGGCGGGGCGCCCGCCTTCTTCAGGTGGCCTTCCTCGCCCTTCGAGAGCTTGCCCTGCTTCACCTCGCCGAAGGCGAGCTGCACGCCGGCATAACCGTCGCGCTCGGCCTCGCGGACCGCGGTGACCTTGCAGGGACCGGCTTCGATCACGGTGACCGGCACCACGGTGCCGTCCTCCTGGAAGACCTGGGTCATGCCGAGCTTCTTGCCGAGGATCGCCGCCATCAGTTCACCTAGAGGCGGATCTCGATGTCGACGCCGGCGGGCAGCGAGTCGAGGCGCTGCAGCGAGTCGACCGTTTTCGGCGAGGGCTGGAGGATGTCGATGAGCCGCTTGTGGGTGCGGATCTCGAAGTGCTCGCGCGAGTCCTTGTCCTTGAACGGGGACCGGATCACGCAGTAGACGTTTTTCTCGGTGGGCAGGGGCACGGGACCGGACACGGTGGCACCGGTGCGCTCCGCCGTCTCGACGATCTCGCGCGCGGCGCGATCGATCGCGTCGTGGTCATAGGCCTTCAGCCTGATTCGAATTTTCTGTGCCGCTATGGCTGCCACTTGGAAATCTCTCTTCTTCTCGTCTTAGGGCGCAAAGAGGGCGGGGCCCCTGTGCTTCTGGGGCGCCGCCCCGGTCGTATGTCTTTGCGGTTGTCCGCCCCGGAGGGCGGTCGGGGCGGGCGTCACGGCCCCGCCCCTAGGTGCTGCTGAGGGTCCCTACTCGATGACCTCGGAGACGACCCCCGAGCCGACGGTGCGGCCACCCTCGCGGATGGCGAACCGCAGACCCTGATCCATGGCGATCGGCTGGATCAGCTCGATCGTCATCTCGACGTTGTCACCCGGCATCACCATCTCCGTCCCCTCGGGGAGGTTGGCGATCCCGGTCACATCGGTGGTGCGGAAATAGAACTGAGGACGGTAGCCCGAGAAGAACGGGGTGTGACGACCACCCTCCTCCTTCTTCAGGCAGTAGACCTCGGCTTTGAACTTGGTGTGCGGGGTGATCGAGCCCGGCTTGCAGAGAACCTGACCACGCTCGATCTCCTCGCGCTTGGTGCCGCGCAGCAGCGCGCCGATGTTGTCGCCCGCCTGGCCCTCGTCGAGGAGCTTGCGGAACATCTCGACACCGGTGACGGTGGTTTTGCTGGTCTCCGGGTGGATGCCGACGATTTCGACCTCGTCGCCGGTGTTGACGACGCCCTGCTCGATGCGCCCGGTGGCGACGGTGCCGCGACCGGTGATCGAGAAGATGTCCTCGATCGGCATCAGGAACGGCTTGTCGAGCTCGCGGACCGGCTCCGGGATGTAGGAGTCGAGCGCCGCGGCCAGCTCGAAGACCGCTTTCTGGGCCTCCTCGTCGCCTTCCAGCGCCTTCA
>JAFDWO010000156.1 GCA_018268415.1 Actinomycetota bacterium
GACTCGTAGGCCATGTTCGCCTTGTCGGTCTCGATTTCGACCAGCTCCTCGCCGACCGCGACCTCCTCGCCGACCTGCTTGAGCCACTTGAGGATCACGCCCTCCTCCATCGAGTCGGAGAGGCGTGGCATCACGATCTCGGCCATCAGCGCACCAGCTCCAGGACCTGCAGGGCGGCCCGTTCGATCCGGTCTTCGGTCGGCATCGCGGCCAGCTCGAGCTCCTTCGCGTAGGGCAGCGGGACCTCCGCCATCCCCAGCCGCTCGACCGGCGCGTCGAGGTCATCGAAGCAGGCGTGTTGAATGCGCGCCGCGATCTCGGCGGTGACGCCGTAGCTCGGCCAGCCCTCCTCGACGCAAAGGACCCGGCTGGTCTTCGCCACCGAGGCGGCGATCGTCTCCACGTCGAGCGGCCGCAGGCTGCGCAGGTCGACGACCTCCAGCGACACGCCCTTCTCGGCAGCGAGCTTCTCCGCCACTTTCAGCGCCCGCACCGTGGCGAAGGAGTGCGCGACCACGGTCAGGTCGCTCCCCTCCCGCGCCACCGCGGCGCGCCCGATCGGCGCCACCAGGTCCGGGTCGAGGTCGACCTCGCCCTTCTCTTTGTAGATCGGCAGGTTCTCGATCACCAGGACCGGATCGTCGTCGCGGATCGCCGCCTTCAGGAGGCCCTTGGCGTCGGCCGGGTTGGCGGGCGCGACGACCTTCAGCCCCGGCGTGCCGGCGAACCAGCCGTCGAAGCTCTGCGAGTGCTGGGCGGTCAGCTGGTTGCCCGCCCCGTTCGGGGTCCGGATGACCAGCGGACAGCGCACCTCGCCGCCGAACATCGCCCCGATCTTGGCCGCGTGGTTCACCACCTGGTCCATGGCGACGAGCAGGAAGTTGAGGGTCATGATCTCGACGATCGGCCGCTCGCCCAGCATCGCCGCGCCGACGCCGGCGCCGACGAAGCCCTCCTCGGAGATCGGCGTGTCCCGCACCCGGTCGGGCCCGAATTCGTCCATCAGCCCGGCGGTCACCTTGTAGGAGCCGTCGAAGAGACCGACCTCCTCGCCCATCACGAAGACGCGCTCGTCGCGTTCCATCTCCTGGCGCATCGCGAGGCGGAGCGCCTCGCGGTAGGTCATCGTCTCGACACCGCTCGCCGGAGCGGGCGCGGCCGCGACGCTGGAGCCGCTCACCGTCCCAGCCCTCCGGCGAAAACCAGCTCCTCCTCGCCGGCCGGACTGCCGGGGCGCATGCGCTCGAACTGCTCCTCCGAGCCGGCCGCGTAGACGCCGGCGGCGAGCTGATCGACCGACGGTGCGGCATCACCCTCGGCGTAGACGACCGCAGCCTCGACCTCGGCCTCGACTTCGGCCTCCAGCGCGTCCAGGCCCTCGGGCGGCACGCCGCGCGCTTCGAGCGACTCGCGGGTCCGCACCAGCGGATCCTGGAGGCGCCGCTCGTCGATCTCGTCGCGGGTCCGGTAGGCGAGCCCGGCATCGGCGACCGAGTGGCCACGGTAACGGTAGGTAAGCGCCTCGAGCACGGCGGGCTTGCGCTCCTCGCGGGCCGCGCGCAGCAACCGCGCCGTCGCCCACTCGACCTCCTCGAGATCGTCGCCGTCGACCCGCTCGCCCTCGATCCGGTAGGCGCCGGCGCGCTTGAAGATGTCCGGCTCGGCCGAGGCGCGGTCGACGCTCGTCCCCATCCCGTAGAGGTTGTTGACGACCATGAAGACGACCGGCAGGTTCCACACCGCCGCCAGGTTCAGCGACTCGTGCCAGGCGCCCATGTTCACGGCGCCGTCACCGAGCTCGCAGAGGACGGCCTGCTCCTTGCCCTGGCGGACCAGCGAGAGCGCCATCCCGGTCGCGATCGGGAGCTGGCCGGCGACGATTCCCCAGCCGCCGTAGTAGCCGCGCGAGACGTCGAGCAGGTGCATCGAGCCACCGCGGCCGTGCGCGCAACCGTGGGCACGGCCGAACAGCTCCGCCATCACCGCCTCCGGCGGGACGCCGCGGGCGAGAGCGAAGCCGTGGCAGCGGTAGCCCGTGATCAGCAGGTCGTCCTCCGCCAGCGCCGACACTGCGCCGACCGTCGCCGCCTCTTGTCCCGAGGACAGGTGGCAGTAACCGCCGATCCGCGCCGCCTTGTACTGGCGCTCGGCCGCTTCCTCGAAGCGACGGATCAGGAACATCATCCGGTACTGGTCGTAGAAGTCACCGACGTCAAGGTCGAACGGGGCGTCGGTCCTGTCGATTACGGCCATCAGGGCTCCTCGAAATAGTCGGGATGTTGTTCGCGGATGCGGGGGACCTCGCGCAGGACATCGCGGAGGTGCTCGCGGAGGGACTCCTCGGCGCCGTCGGGGTCGTGTTGTTCGACCGCCGCGGCGATCGCACGATGGGCTTCGACCATCGTCGGCAGGTAGTCGGGCATCGAGAGGCTGAGCCGCCGCAGGCGGATCAGGTGGGACTTGGCCCGCTCGTTTACCGGCCACACCGCCGGGTGGCCGCTGAGATCGCAGAGGTGGCGGTGGAAGGTGTCGTCGAGCAGCTGCCAGGAGTCGATGTCGGCGCGGTCGCTCGACCGTTCCTGGGCGCGCAGGTTTTCCTCGAGCTGCGCCATCGACTCTTCGTCGGCGAGTTCGGCGGCGACCCGGACGGCGGTGCACTCGAGCGCCTCGCGGATGAACTGCGCGTCGGCGACGGCCGCCGGACTGATCCGGGCGACGAAGGTGCCGATCTGGGGACGGACTTCGACCAGGCGGTCGTCGCGGAGGCGACCGAGCGCCTCGCGGATCGGGGTGCGGCTGACGCCGAGGCGCTCCCCCAGCTCGGCCTCCGAGAGGCGCTCGCCGGGCGTGAGCTCGGCGCGCACGATCAGATCGCGGAGGGCGGCGTAGAGGTACGGCCCGGCAGGGGCCCGACCAGGACGACGGCCGGCGTCGGAAGCCTCTCTCCCCCGGATTGGAATCGGCTCGACCATGGGATAAATACTAGTATACAAGTGGTCGGACGGTTTCGAGTCCCGTCTGACGTCGCTGACGCCCCGCCCCGTGCGGGGCGTCGTCGTTCTAGCCGCGCCGGAAGCGCAAGCTCCAGCCGAACCGATTGCCGACCCGCCGCGGTGCCGCACCGGAGAACGCCACCGGATCCGGCAGCGGCTCGCCCCGCCGTTCCGCAGCGATAAAGCGCAGCAGCACCGTCGGCACGAACGCCCGCTCCTCCTCCGGCATCACCGCGATCTCGAGCCCGATCCGGTCCTCCTTCTCCTGCGACGGCCGCACCCGGAGGTCGGCGATCATCCCCGCCACTTCCCCTTCGACCCGTTGCTCGTCGGCCTCGCTCAGCGCCATGGCGAGGGAGGCTAGATGGTTGATTCGGCCGCCGGGGTCGCGCGGCGGTGTGACCCCGCCCTGGAGTCGCCCTTTGGTCGGGCTACCGAGTGCCCGCCGTCCCGGGATCGCTCCGCTGTTCCTTACGGCGCCCAGGACGCCATAAGGAACAGCGGAAGGGGCGGGGCCGTCGAGCAGGGCCGGGCGCGATTCGGGGCCGGCCCTGCCCGTCCGAGTTGCGGCGCGACCCCGGGCGGGGCGGCCGTCCGAGTTTGCGGTGCGGGCGCGCGTTGCCGCCCCGACCCCGACACCCGCGGCCGTCCGAGATGCGTCCCGGGCGCCTCATGGCGCTCCTGGCAGGCTGTGAGCGCCATGAGGCGCCCGGGACGTGAGGGGGTCGTGGGGAAGGCGGGCACAGGGACGGGAGGGGGTCGTGAAAAAGACGGGACAGGGATGAGGGGAGACGCAGGGACGGGAGGAGGTCGGACCTCCGTGACGGGTCCGTGCGGGAGGGGCCACACCTGGCCCCGATCGGTCACGAAGACGCCGGGAACGTCACCCTTTCCTGAACCTTCGGTCCGTTGACGGGCCTCGGAAGGAGGCCCGGGAACGCGTTCGTGAGCGTTGGACAACACGGGAGGAAGCGTGGGGTTCCCTACGTCTTCGTGATGGGGTCTCGGATCGGTGAGGCATCCGTGACGGATCGGTCGCACCCTCCCGCGAGGACCCTCCGTGCTTCCCCCGCCCGCTCCCCGCACCCCCGGCCGTCTCGGCCACGGCCACAGCCTGCCAGGGCCGTGGACGAGACGGCCGCATCCCTTTCCGCCGCGGGCGACAGCCTGGGGAGGCCGGGGCCCTTTCCCGGGCGACAGCTTCCCCGGGCTCCATCCCTCCGGAGACACCGGCCCACCAGCCCGAGAGGGCCGCTAAGGTCCGGCCGACCGGCCTCCCCCGCCGTCACGAACCTCCGGTCGGTGGCGGGGTTTGCGGTCAGGTGTCGCGCTGCTGCTCGCAGAAGATGCCGTGGATCCGCTCGAGCACCTTGGCGGCCACGCGGAGTTCCTCGTCGTCGAGGCCCTCGAGGGCCTCTTGCCAACGCTGCTGCCAGAGCGCCTTGCGGGCCTCTACCTTGCGGCGGCCGCGGCGGGTGAGCTTGACCACGACGAGGCGGCGGTCGGATTGCGACCGGGTGCGCTCGACCAGCTCCGCCTCGGAGAGGCCGTCGAGCATCCCGGAGACGGTGGCGGCGCTCGCCTCGACCGCGTCGGCCAGCTCGCCCGCGTGCAACGGCCCGTTGGCGTAGAGCTCGATCAGGAGCTCGAACTGGGCGTGGCCGACTTCGTCGCCGCGGTGGGTATCGCGGCCGCGGAGGCTGCGCAGGCTGCGGAAGGCGCGTCGAAACGCGCCTCCCAGCTCGGTGATCGCGGCTTCACGCTCCGCGCTCACGGCGGGCACCGCGCCCTCAGACGCCGAGCGGCTCAACCTCGGCCTCCGCCAGCTCCTCGGCGGGCGAGTCGTCGCCCCGCCCCTTCTGATTCTCGGCCCGCAGCAGGACCAGCACCGGGATCAGCGACGCCGCCGACATCCCGAGCGCCCACCAGTAGGCGGTGCCGAAGGCGCTCGCCAGGTCGGCCGCCCCGCTCGCCCCCTTGCTCGCCTGCTGCAGGACCACTGCCAGCACCGCCGTGCCGATCGCCCCGCCGACCCGCTGCAGCACGTTCATCTGCGGCGTCGCGTCGGAGAGCTGGTCGGTGCGCAGCGAGGCGAAGGCGACCGTGGTCGTCGGCAGGAACGAGAGCCCGATGCCGACACCACGTACCAGCAGGGTCGCGGAGATCGCGAGGATCGAGGTCTCGGCGCCGATGAAGGCCAGCGGCAAGGTCGAGAGGCAGAGCAAAAGGACGCCGACCACGGCGACCCGACCGCCGCCGAAGCGCTGGGTGAGGCGCGCCGTCCACGGCGACACCAGCAGCATCCCGAGCCCCTGCGGGCCGACCAGGAGCCCGGTAGCGATGAGGCTCTCGTGGCGCACCTCCTGGTAATAGAGCGGCACCAGGATCATCGCGCCGAAGAGCGCCGCGCCCAGCCCGAAGCTGGTCAGCGAGGCGGCGGTGAAGATCCGGTTGGCGTAGAGGCGGACGTCGAGCAGTGGCCGCTCCGTGCGCAGCGCGTGCCACCCGAAGACCACCGTGAGCAGGAGCCCGCCGACGATCGGCCAGAGCACGGTCGGCGCGGTGAAGCTTTCCTGGGTCGCGATTTCGGAGAGGCCGAAGACGACCAGCGGCATGCTGGTGACGAGTAGCAGGAGGCCGAGCCAGTCGAGCCTGCCCGCCTCGCCCAGCTCCGATTCGGGGAGCATCCTCCAGCCGAGCCCCAGGGCGACGATCCCGATCGGCACGTTGACGAAGAAGATCCAGGACCAGTGCAGGTTCTGCAGGATCAGGCCGCCGACCACCGGGCCGAGAATCGGCGCCAGCATCGCCGGCATCACGGTGATGCTCATCACTTTGCCCATCCGCCGCGGCCCCGCGACCTCGGCCATGATCATCTGCGCGACCGGCATGATCATGCCGCCGCCGACGCCCTGGAGGACGCGGAAGACGATCAGCGAGGTGCTCGTTTCGGCGAACCCGCAGAGCGCCGAGCCCAGCGTGAAGAGGGCGACCGAGACGAGGTAGACGCGCTTCGCGCCGTACCGGCGCGCCGCCCACCCGGTCAACGGGATGACCGCCGCGAGCGCCAGCAGGTAACCGGTGGCGACCCACTGGATCTGCGCCAGCGTGCTGTGCAGGTCCTTGCTCAGATCCTGCAGGGCGACGTTGACGATCGTCGTGTCGAGCAGCGACATGATCATCCCGACGATCACGACGCCGACGATCTTCCAGACGTAGGGCTCGATGCGCTCGGTCGAAGACATAAGGCACCGAAAGATTAGGGACCGAAGGGCTCGGGGTCGAACCGGCGTCTTTAGAAAGCGCTTCCCAACTCTTTAGGAAGACGTTCGCGGGCGTTTAGGGCGCGCCGAGCACGGAGCGCGAATCTGTCCCCCATGCCCAAGCAAAAGAGAAGTCACCCGTTCGGCTCTGCCCTCTTGGGCGGGGCAGTCGTCGCCGTCCTCGCCGTGGTCGCCTTCGCGACCGGGCTCGTCTCGACCGGCGGCGGTTCCACCACCACCCGCGAAGTCGTCCGAGCCTCCGGCACGACGCCGGCGGCATCGATCACCTCCAACGAAGAAGGCGGCAACACGGTCAACGAGATCTACAAGGCCGACGCCAACGGCGTCGCCTTCATCGAATCGAAGACCGCCGAAGGCGTCGCCTCCGGCTCCGGCGTGGTCCTCGACGACGAAGGCCACGTCCTCACCAACAACCACGTCATCGAAGGCGGCGAAGAAATCCAGGTCTCCTTCGAATCGGAAGGCCAGATGTACAAGGCCGAAGTGATCGGCACCGAACCCAACTCCGACCTCGCGCTGCTGCAGGTCGAAGCGCCCGCGGCAAAGCTCCACCCACTGAAGCTCGGCGACTCCTCGAAGATGGAAGTCGGCGACCCGGTGGTCGCGATCGGCAACCCCTTCGACCTGCAGCGGACCGTCACCAGCGGCATCGTCTCCGCCCTGCAGCGTGAAATCCAGGCGCCCGACGGCGTCACCATCAACAACGTGATCCAGACCGACGCGGCGATCAACCCGGGCAACTCGGGCGGGCCCCTGATCAACGCGGCCGGCGAAGTGATCGGCATCAACTCGCAGATCCTCACCGGCGGCGAAGGCTCCAACGGCAACGTCGGCATCGGCTTCGCGATCCCGATCAACACCGCCAAGGAAGAGATCGCCAGGCTCGAGTCAGGGACCGCCTCAGAACACGGCTTCCTCGGGATCAGCGGGGCGACGATCACCCCCGAACTGGCCAAGGCGCTCAACCTCCCGGTCGAAGAAGGCGTCCTCGTGCAGCAGGTCGAGGAAGGCGGCCCGGCCGCGGCCGCCGGCATCCAGGGAGCGACCACTGCAGCGGAAGTCGAAGGTCAACAGTTCGGCCTCGGCGGCGACATCATCACCGCCATCAACGGCGAAAAGATCGGCTCCACCGAAGACCTGGTGAGGACGATCTCCAGCGCCCACGCCGGCGAAACGGTCGAAGTGACCGTGATCCGGAACGAAAAGACCGCGACGGTGAGCGTGAAGCTCGCCGAACGCCCCGCCCTCTCGGCGGGATAAGACGGCGGGCGCTCCTTCAAGGCGCCCCCTCCGAAGCCACCCACGAAAACCCCGGCGCCCCCGCCCCCGCGGCGAGGGCGCCGGGCGCTTCGGCGTCCGGGCGCTCTGCGATCGTTGCGTCGGCATGAAGCGTCTCGTCCCCGCTTTCCTGTGTTGCCTCGCTCTGCTCGCGGCGGTGCCCGCGATGGCCGGAGCCGCCACCGGAACGCTGGACTCCTACTGCACCCCGAAGGGCGACCGGTGCACCTCCCTGGTCGGCGCCGAGCGCGACCCGGTCTTCGTCCTCCGCACCAGCAGCCCGGTCGAGAAGTACAAGCTCTGCTTCAAACAGGGCCGGTGGGAACGGCAGTGCACCTGGACGTGGGCGGGGCGCCAGACCGCGGACGGCTACGTCAGCAGGGTCAAGCTCCGCAGGTTCTTCTTCTTCGAACCGCCGGGCGGCCACTGTACGGTCTCGGCCTTCCTCGGCAACGCCGAAGTCCAGATCGGCCGCGGCCTCCGCTTCAGCTGGGGTAGGTCCCCGGCCTGATGGTCGAGCGCATCACGGCCCTCGGTTAAGGTTCCCCGCTCGATGAACGGCGCCGCGGCCACCGGGCTCAGCGAGACCGAGGCGGCCCGCCGCCTCGAGGCGGCGGGCCCGCGGGAGAAGCAGCGGACGAGCCGTTCTTACGTCTCGATCGCGATCGCCAACACGTTCACGGTCTTCAACCTGATCCTGGCGGGGTTCGGGCTGGCGACGATCATCTTCGGCAACCCCAAGGACGCGCTCTTCCTCGGCATCCTGGTTGCCAACGTCGCGATCGGAACCTTCCAGGAGGTGCGCGCCAAGCGGGCCCTGGACAAGCTCGCCGCGCTGGTGGTCGCCAAAGCCACGGTGGTGCGCGACGGGGAGCCGCGCCACGTGCCGCTCGACGAGGTCGTGGTCGGCGACCTGGTGCGGATCGCCAGTGGGGACCAGGTTCCCGCCGACGGCAGGCTGGTGCGCGCCGAGGGGCTGGCGCTCGACGAGTCCGACCTGACCGGTGAGTCCGAGCCGGTGGTGCGCCGGGTCGACGACGAGGTCTTCTCCGGCACCTACGCGCTGGAAGGCGAGGGCGACTTCGAGGCGACCGCGGTCGGCGCCGCCAGCCACGCCGCGCAACTGACCGCCACGGCCCGCGCGTTCCGCCATCCCCGCTCGCCGCTGGAGAAGGCGATGGACCGGCTCCTGATCGTGATGGTGGGGACGATGGCCCCGCTCGCGATCGGCCTCGGCGTCTCCCTGGCGCTGCGCAACGTCAGCCAGTCCGAGGCGGTCGAGACGCTCACCGCCGGGATCGTCAACATCGTCCCCGAGGGGCTGATCCTGCTGGTCTCGCTGACCGCGGCGGTCACCGCGGCGAAGATGGCCCGGCACGGGATCCTGGCTCAGCAGCTGAACGCGATCGAGTCGCTGGCCTCGGTCTCGATGATGTGCACCGACAAGACCGGGACGCTGACCGAGGCCTCACTGCGGGTCGTCGAGCTGATCCCGGCCGAGGGGGTCGCCGAAGACGACCTGGCGAACGCATTCGGCGCCTACGCGGCAGGCGCGCCGGCGCGCAACTCGACCCTGGAGGCGATCCATGCGGCGGCGCTCGGCGACGGGGCCGCGCCGGGCGAGCCGACCGCGGCGGTCCCCTTCTCCTCGCGGCGGCGCTGGAGCGCGCTCGAGCTGGGCGGGCGCCGGCTGGTGCTGGGCGCTCCCGAGGCGCTCCTCGACGGCGATGCGACCGACCCGAAGCTGCGCGGGCAGGCGGCCGAAGAGGCGGCCGCGGGGCGGCGGGTGCTCGCCCTCGCCTCCTACGGTGCGGCGCTGCCGGAGCCGGGCCCCGATGTCGAGCTGACCGCGCCCCTGCAGCCGCTCGGCGTCGTCGTCCTGGCCGAGGAGCTGCGCGCCTCGGCGACCGAGACGATCGCCTTCTTCGCCCGCGAGGACGTCGCGCTGAAGGTGCTTTCCGGCGACAACCCCGCCACCGTCGGGGCGATCGCGCGGGACCTCGGGATCGAGGCGAGGGGTCCGGCACTCGACGGCCGTCATCTCCCCGAGGACGACGCCGAGCTGCTCGAGGCGGTGCGCGCGGCACCCGCGATCGGCCGGATCTCTCCGGAGGGCAAGGAGCGCGTCGTCCGCGTGCTCACCGAGGGCGGCGAATACGTCGGCATGCTCGGCGACGGGGTCAACGACGTGCCGGCGCTGAAGCAGGCGCGCCTGGCGATCGCCCAGGGCAGTGGCACGCAGATGGCGCGCTCGGTGTCGGACCTGGTGCTGGTGTCCGGCGAATTCGGCGAAGTGCCGCCGATGGTCGGCGAAGGGCGTCAGATCCTGCGCAACATCCAGCGGGTCGCGCGCCTCTTCGTCTCCAAGGCCATCTTCACCGCGTTCCTGGTTCTCGTGATCGCGATCCCGAGCGGCGTCTTCCCGATGCTGCCGCGCCAGTTCACCCTGACCTCCACCTTCACGATCGGCATCCCGGCGTTCCTGCTGGCGCTGGCGCCGTCGAGCGGCCCGTGGCGCCCGGAGGGCTTCCTGCGGGCGATCGCGCGGTTCTCGATCCCGGCGGGCCTGGCGACCGGGCTCGGCATCCTCACCACCTACCTACTGGCCCGACACGCCTTCGACTGCGACCTGACCCAGGCGCGCAGCGCCACGGCGGCAACGGTGGTGGTGTCGGGGCTGGCGATCGTGTTCGCGCTGGAGGATCAGCCGGGGACGCGGCGGCTCGTCGTCGGGGCGCTGTGCGGGCTGATGGCGCTGCTCTTCTTCGGCGCCTGCACGATCCCGATCGCGCGCGAATTCTTCGAAATCGCCAGCCCGACCGGCGCCATGGTCGGCGCCTGGCTGATCGGCTCGGCGGTGGCGATCACGCTGCTGACCGCGGCCCTGCGGGTGATCGCGATCCTCGACCGGCGTGCCGGGGTCACTCCACGCGAAACCGCTCCGGGACCTCACGCTCCGACTGCTTAGGCGGACGCTCGTAGTGCCGTTGCTGGCGCGGCGGCAACGTGACCCGCTCCTGGTCGAGCCGCTGGTAGGGGATCTGTTCGAGCAGGTGGCTGATCAGGTTGAGCCGGGTCGAGCGCTTGTCATCGGACTCGACCACGAACCATGGTGAGTGCTCGGTGTCGGTGCGGGCGAACATCTCGTCCTTGGCCTCGGCGTAATCGACCCAGCGGGCGCGCGCCTCGAGGTCGACCGGGGAGAGCTTCCAGCGCTTCAGCGGACTATCCAGCCGGGCCTGGAAACGGCGCTCCTGCTCCTCGTCGGAGACCGAGAGCCAGTACTTGATCAGGTGGATGCCCGACCGCTGGATGATGCGCTCGAAACGCGGACAGGAGTGCATGAACTCCTCGTACTCCTCGTCGGTGCAGAAGCCCATCACCCGCTCGACCCCGGCGCGGTTGTACCAGGAGCGGTCGAAGAGGACCATCTCGCCGGCGGCGGGCAGTTGGGCGACATAACGCTGGAAGTACCACTGGGTGCGCTCGCGGTCGCTCGGCTTGCCGAGGGCGACGTTGTGGATCACCCGGGGGTTGGTCTTTTCGGTGATGCGACGGATCGTGCCGCCCTTGCCGGCCGTGTCGCGGCCCTCGAAGAGGACGACGACTTTGAGCCCTTCGTGGACGATCCATTCCTGCAGGCGTACCAGCTCGATCTGCAGGCGCTCCAACTCCTTTTCGTAGCCCTTCTTGCCGAGGACCTTGGGCTCGGCGTGGTCGACCATTGCTCAGTCGGCGCCGAGGGCGGCTTCGATCTCGGCGATCGCGCTCGCCTCGGCCGGGGTCACCCCGTCGTCGGAGCCCTTCTCCTTCTTCGCCGCCGCCACCCGCTTGGCGAGGGAGACGACGAAGAGCCGATAATCGCCGAGCTCCGCGGGGGTCGCCTTCGCCTCGACGAGCGCGACGCCATCGCGGATGTTCTGGAGGTAATGCTCCTTCATCTCCTCTTTGGAGTGCTCCTTCGCGCGGTCCGTCTCCGGCCGGCGGGAGACGATCTCGTCGAGCAGCTCGGAGGAGCCATGCTCCTCGCGCGCCTCGGTGTAGGCCTTGGCCATCGCGAAGACCTCGCGGAAGGTGCCGCCGCGCTCGGCGGTGGTGACGATCATCCCGGCGCTGGTCGGCCCCTCGAGAACCGTGTCCCACTCCTGCTCGGTGAAATCCGCGTGCGTCGTCATCGGTCCCCTCTCGTCGTTGAAGTCATCTGGAGCGAACCTACTCGACGGGCCTGAGGAGCCCAAGGCGGACCCACGACTACCCGGTTTTAACGATTCGACCAACGGGTAGCGAGATGGACTCCCCCCGTAGTTCCCTGAAGGCGTCCCTCCCCTGCCCCGGAGGGGCGCCTTTCTCCTTCGAGGCGGGATGCTCGATTCCGCGGCTCGCCGGCCGGGGCCTGGAGAGAGGAGAGCGTGGCCGGGGCCGCCGATGCCGGGAAGACGACACGGTTTCGTGGAGAGCCCCGTCGCTCGCTGAGCTGAGGGCGCCATGGCGCCCTCAGCTCAGCGAGCGCGCGGCCGCGCCACGCTCCGACAGCTTCCCCCGCCCCGCCCGCGGCGCCGGCCGGGCCCCGAGGCGGCAAAGCCGACCCCTACTTCGCGTCCGCCGGATCCTTCCCCGGCCAGCGACCGGTGGCACCGGCGAATGCCGAGCGGGCCTGGTGGTCGACGAGGCCTTTGGTGACGCGGAAGATCGCGCCCTCGATCGCCAGGGCCGCGAGCAGCTTCCCGGTCGAGACCCCGCGGTCGTGGGGTTCCGGCGGCTCGTCGTCGTCGATCACCGCCCAGGCCTTTTCAAAGGTCTTCCTGGCGACGACTCCGGCCACGATGCCCGCCCCGATCCCTACCGGCGCGAAGAGGATCTTCTTCATCCGCGGAACCTACCCCACCAGCCGCCGGACAACCTCGCCCAGGCGCCCGCCACCCGCCCGGGTTG
The DNA here is from genome assembly GCA_018268415.1 of Actinomycetota bacterium. Taxonomy (GTDB): domain Bacteria; phylum Actinomycetota; class Thermoleophilia; order Solirubrobacterales; family 70-9; genus VAYN01. The sequence continues at coordinate 12,488 of JAFDWO010000156.1, forward strand.
ACATATCGTTGCGATCGATTACGATATATCGCGTTAGATTCCGATAGCACTTAGGAAAGGCAGAGTTATGTACAGCAAGCATTCACACCGTCATCCACGCCATCCCGGGCCCCGCGGCCGCGAGGACTTCGCGCGCAGCCGCGGCTTCGGCTACGGACCACGCGGTCGAGGCGGGCCGCGGGCGCGCCGCGGCGACGTCCGCGCCGCCGTCCTCGCCCTCCTCGCCGAGCGCCCGATGCACGGCTACGAGATGATCAAAGAGGTCGAGGAGCGCAGCGAAGGGGCCTGGACCCCGAGCGCGGGCTCGATCTACCCGACGCTGCAGATGCTCGAGGACGAGGGCCTGATCCGCGGTGAGGACTCCGAGGGCAAACGCCGCTTCAGCCTCACCGACGCGGGCCGCACCGAGCGGGAGGGCAAGGCCGAGGAGGTCACCCCCTGGGACGCCGTCCGCGAGGGCGCGCCCACCGGGCACCTACGCCTCCGCCACTCGGTCGGCAACCTGCTGGTCGCGGTGAAACAGGTCGGCCAGGCCGGCGACGAGGACCAGCGCAAGCAGGTCACCGAGCTACTCGACGAGACGCGCCGCAAGGTCTACGCGATCCTCGCCGAGGAGCCCCAACAGCACCAGGAGTAGCCCCGATTAGGCCCTGAGGGCGTGGCCGGCCGGCCGGCGAGCCCTCAGGGCCGGCACCTGGGGCGGCGTGAGCCGGCCTCGGGGGTCGATTCCGGCCCGGTGGCGGCGTGAGCCGGCCTCGCAAGGGCGCAGGGAAATGAGGTGAGGGGAGCGCACACCAGTGCGTGACCCGAGCCAAATGACCGAGGACGCCGCGAGGCGTTCCCACGCCGCCACAGGACGCGCCTCGCCACCCGGGCCGCTTAGGGCTCCCGGGTGGCGAGAAGTCCGCTTCCCCAAACGGACCCACACATATTGAGATACGCATCTCTTCTCCCTGTGGTGATTCCCCCAGAAGCGCCCGTCGTGCAGGTGCTTCTTCCTTTCACCGAAGAGACAGCCGGAAAACTATTCGTTTGCGCGAAAACGCGCAATCCCTAATTTTGATTAACGGGCAACCGGTTGCGCAGAGGGGGTCGCCGCGAGCACCCGGTCGGCCACCGACTGGCCGGTGAGGCCGACCTCGGCGCGTAGCAGCTCCGGCTTGCCGTGGGTGACATAACGGTCCGGCAACCCGACCCGCAGGACCCGCGCCCGCTCGGCAGGCCCGGCGGCAAAGGCGTCCTCGAGGTGCTCCAGCACGCCGGCGCCGAAGCCGCCCGCCGGCACGTTCTCCTCGATCGTCACCAGCAGGTCGTGGTCGCGCGCGAGGCGCTCCACCAACTCCCCGTCGAGCGGCTTGGCGAAGCGGGCGTCGGCAACGGTGACCTGGAGACCGTGGTCGGCGAGGATCGCCGCCGCCTCGAGCGCCACGTGAACGCCGTAGCCGTAACCGAGGAGCGCGACGCCGCGGCCCTCGGCGAGCACCTCGCCCTTGCCGATCGGCAGGAGCTCGGGCTTCTTCGGCAGCGCCACACCCTCGGCCGCGCCGCGCGGATAGCGCAGCGCCACCGGGCCCTGGTGGGCGATCGCGGTGCGGAGCATGTGGACCAGCATCGCCTCGTCGCGTGGCGCCATCAGCACCACGTTCGGGATCGGGCGGAAGTAGGAGATGTCGAAGGCGCCGTGGTGGGTCGGCCCGTCGTCACCGACCAGCCCGGCGCGATCCATCGCGAAGGTGACGTCGAGGTCCTGCAGGCAGACGTCGTGGACGATCTGGTCGAAGGCCCGCTGGAGGAAGGTCGAGTAGATCGCGCAGACCGGTTTGGCGCCCTGCAGGGCCAGGCCCGAGGCAAGCAGCACCGCGTTCTGCTCGGCGATGCCGACGTCGTAGTACTGCTCGGGGCGCTCGTCGGCCAGCTTCTGCAGCCCGGTCCCCCCCGCCATCGCCGCGGTGATCCCGATCACCCGGTCGTCGCGCTCGGCCTCGGCCACGAGCGCGTCGGCGAATACCTTCGTGTACTGCGGCGGCGAGCCTGGCGCAGGCGGCTTCTCCAGTCGCTCGATCCCCTCCGGCGAGTCGGTTTCCTGCACCGGGACCGTCTTGCGCTCCGGCTTTTCCTTGGTCGTCGGCAGGCCGTCGACGATCGAGCCCGGCTTCGCGGCGTGCCACTCCTCCATCGAGGCGAGCCCATTCGCTTCGGCGGGCTCGAAGCCCTTGCCCTTGACCGTGTTGACGTGGACGACGACCGGCCGGTCGGCTTCGAAGGCCTCGGTGAGGGCGCGACGCAGCGCCGCCACGTCGTGACCGTCGACGACGCCCATGTAGGCGAGGTCGAGCTCCTCGAAGAAGAGGCCGGGCGCCCAGTAGGCCTTGACCGCCGCCTTGATCTCCGGGCCGAGTCGCTCGATCCGTCGACCGACGCCGAGCGGCAGCTTGGTCAGCCGGTCCTCGAAGTCCTCGCGCGCGTGGTAGAGGCGCGGGTTGAGGCGGATGCGATTGAAGTAGCGGGAGAGCGCACCGACATTCGGCGAGATCGACATCCCGTTGTCGTTGAGGACGATCACGATCGGCGTCTGCAACCCGCCCGCCGCGTGCAGCGCCTCGTAGGCGACGCCCCCGGTCAGCGCACCGTCGCCGATCACGGCGGCGACCCGGCCGTCGACCCCGATTCCCTTGCGCATCGCCTCCTTGAGGCCGACGGCATAACCGATCGAGGTGGACGCGTGCCCCGCGCCCATGATGTCGTGCTCGGACTCGGCGATCGAGCAGAACGGCGCCAGGCCCTCGTACTGGCGGATCGTCGGCAGCAGGTCGCGGCGGCCGGTGAGGACCTTGTGCGGGTAGGACTGATGGCCGACGTCCCAGAGGATCTTGTCCCGGGGGCTTTCCAGCACGCTGTGCAGGGCGACGGTCAGCTCGCAGGTGCCGAGGTTGGCGCCGAAGTGGCCGCCGATCTGACCGATCGTGTCGATGATGTAGGTGCGCATCTCCTGCGCGACCAGTTGCAGTTCGGCGTCGTCGAGGTGGTGGAGGTCCTCGGGGCGGTCGATCTTGTCGAGGAGGGATTCGACCGGTTCGACGCCGTTTGGGTTTTGGTTCTGTTCTTTGCTCATTCGTGCCGGGTGAATATGTAGTCGGCTACCCGCCGCAGGTCCTCGGTATCGCCGCCCGCCTCGGCGAGGGCGCTCCGCGCCTTGGCATGGGACTCGCCGGCGAGCTCGCGCGCCCGCTCCAGGCCGTAAAGGCTGACGTACGTGGTTTTGCCATGTCTCTCGTCGCTTCCATGTGGCTTGCCGAGCCGCTCGTCGCTCTCGGTCACGTCGAGAATGTCATCGATGATCTGGAACAGCACGCCCAGCTCATCGGCGAAACGGCGATAGATAAGTGTCTCACTTTCGTCGGTCCCCTCGAGAATCGGCACCACGCAAACGCTGGCGGAGATCAGCCGGCCGGTCTTCAGCGCGTGCAGCTCCCGCAGCCCGGCGGCGTCGAGGTGCTCGCCGAGGACGTCGATGTACTGGCCCCCGACCATGCCGTCGACGCCGGTCGCGGCCGACAACTCGCGCAGGGCGGCGAGCACGTGCGCGGGCTCGCCGGGCTGCTCGCAGAAGATCCGCACCGCCTCGGCGAAGAGACCGTCGCCGGCGAGGATCGCCACGTCCTCGCCGAACTGCTTGTGCGAGGTGGGCTTGCCGCGGCGCAGGTCGTCGTCGTCCATCGCGGGCAGGTCGTCGTGGATCAGCGAGTAGGTATGGACCAGCTCGATCGCCGCGGCGACCGGGAGAAAGCGCTCCGGCGCCGCGCCGAGGGCACGGGCGGTGGCGAGCGCGAGGACCGGGCGGACGCGCTTGCCACCTGCCAGCAACGAGTACCGCATCGCCTCCTCGAGGCCTGCGGTGCGTGGCGCGGGCGAGAAGCGCAGCTCGGCGAGCGCCGCCTCGATCAGGTCGCGCAGGTCCTCGGGGTAGCCCGGCTCGGTCGCCATCAGCGACCTTCGGCCGCGCCGCTATTCACTGTCGGCGGCCGCCGCTTCACGGACGCGGCGGTTGGTCTCCTCGACCGCCTCCTGCGAGAGCTCGCCCGCTTCGGCGGCGAGCGCCGCGGCGCGCCCCTCCTCGAGCTCCCCGCCACCCTCCAGCTCGGCGGCGATCGCGCGCAGCCGCTCGGCGATCTCGTGCAGGCGGGTCATCCGGTGGGCTCGCGCTCGCGGACGATCGCGCCGAGCACGCCGTTGACGAAGCCCGGGGCGTCGGCGCCGCAATACTCCTTGGCGATCTCGACGGCCTCGTTGATCGCCACCTCGTACGGGGTCACGCCCTCCTCGATCTCGAACAGCGCGACCCGCATCACGTTCAGGTCGAGCGGCGCGATCCGGTCGACCGTCCAGCCGGCCTTCAGGTGCTCGGCGATCGTCTCGTCGAGTTCTTCGCGCGCCTCCTCGACCCCCTCGGCCAGCTCCCGGGTCAACGGTTTGGCGTCGGCGACGAGCTCCTCCAGCGGCCGCCCGGTCACGTCCCGCTGATAGCTGGCGAAGACGGCATCACGGCGTTGGTCGGAGCGGCGCATCAGGGCATTCTCTCAGGCGGCGCAGCGGGCCGGGCCGGGCACGCTAGGCGCGCGAGACGTACTCGCCGGTGCGCGTGTCGACCCGCACCGTCTCGCCCTCCTCGATGAAGAGCGGGACCTGCACGATCGCCCCCGACTCGAGCGTGGCCGGCTTGTTGCCGCCACCCGAGGCGGTGTCCCCTTTGAGGCCCGGGTCGGTCTGGGTCACCTTCATCTCGACCGCGCTCGGGACCGTGACGTCGCTCGGCTGCTCGTCGACGAAGAGCACCTCGACCTCGGAGTTCGGCAGCACCCACTGCATCGCGTCGCCGAGGACCGCCGCGGGGATTTCGATCTGGTCGTAGTCCTGGTTGTCCATGAAGACGACCGACTCGCCCTGGTCGTAGAGGTACTGCATCTTTTTCGATTCGGTGCGGACGGAGCGGAACTTCTCGCCCGCCCGGAAGGTTTTGTCGATCACCGCGCCGTCCTCGATGCGGCGCAGCTTGGTCCGCACGAAGGCGCCCCCCTTGCCCGGCTTGACGTGCTGGAACTCGATGATCTTCCAGACCTTGCCGTCGATCTCGATATGGGACCCGTTGCGGAATTGATTAGTGCTCACTGACATGGCGCGGACTCTAGCGGCGGGGCGAAGTTGCGGAGGTACGCGGTCACGAACCACCGCACCTGTAGAGGGCGCCGCTCCCTTCGACGCCCGTCACCTTGGTGCAGGACCCGATCACGGTGTCGATGGCGGATTCCGAACCGGTGCGGGTGTCGCCGCCGAACCCTCCCCCCGGCCCGCCCCCGGAGGCGCCGAGGCCGCTGGTGTAGATCCAGCGGATCGCGCCGGATTCGATCCGCTCTTCGAGCCAGCCGGCGCTGACCGCGGACTCTTTGCCGGAGAAGCCGCCGATGCCGGCAACTTCGGCGCCGGATTCGATGATCGACGCGGCGGCGCCCGACTGGCTGTCGACGGCGATCGTGCCGCCGCCGTGGGCTTCCGTGTAGGCGAGGACCGCGGTCAGGTCTTCGCCGCCGAACATCCCCCCGGCGCCGCCGATCGAAGGAGCGCCGCCGTTACCGGCGGAGGGCGAGCCCCCTTCACCGAAAGGTTCGCCGACCCGGCCGGAACTCGATTCGCCGCCCTCCCCGAAGAGTTCGCCGACCGCGCCGGAGCTCGCTTCGCCTTCGCCGCCGAGGAGTTCGCCGACCACGCCGGAGCTCGATTCGCCCCCTTCGCCGCCGAAGAGTGCGGCGACCGCACCGGAGCTCGCTTCGCCTTCGCCGCCGAGGAGTTCGGACCCGCTTGCCGACCCGCCGAGGCCTCGGCGGCCGCCGGCTTCGGCGCCGGGCAGGGCCGGCGGGCCACCGCTTGCCGACCCGCCGATGCTGGGTCGGCCGGCGGTGCCGGACGGGCCGGCGGCGCCACCGAAGCCGCCCCCGCCGGGGCCGCCCATCATCGACGCCGATTCCGGGCCGCCGGCGGGGAAGGTGCCGCTGGTCGGGTGGCCGAGCGTGTCGACCGACCAGATCGCGGGACCGACGAGGAGGATGCCGAAGCCGCAGGCAAGGGCCGCCAGGCGGATGCGGGCGGCCCGCACCGCCGGCGCCCGGCGTCCGCCGATGCGACGCCCGAGACCGTCGGCGAAGAGCAGCGCGCCGACCGCCGCGATCGCGACGAGGACCAGGGGCACCACGAGCCGGCCGAGGTCGGTGGCGCTGTTGTCGATGACGACGAGCTCGACGATCGCGCCGGCGCCGATCGCGAGAGCGCCCAGGGCCCGGGTGATGGGCGCGGCCGCGCGGCTCGGCCGGTCCTCGGCGCCTGCACCGGAGCCGAGCCGCCCGCCGACCGCGGGCGCGCCGGGGCCGGCTGCCCGCGCGGCGCGGCGGTCACCGTCCCCGGCCTGCACCTGGCCGAGCGTGGCGCCGACCAGAGCAGCGGTGAAGGGCGCGAGGAGGGACGTGTAGTAGGGGTGGAAGATGCCGCCGGCGAAGCTGAAGGCGATCGCGGTGACGGCGAAGGAGCCGCCGACGGCGATGATCCAGCCGGTGCGGGGGTCGGCGCGGCGCAGGCGCGAGAGCGCGGCGATGCCCGCGCCGCCCACGGCGGCCACGCCGAGCAGCCAGCCCGCCTGACCGCCGAGGCTTTCGTTGAGGAGGCGCAAGGCGCCGGTTGCGCCGCCGAACGGGCCACCGCCGCCGAAGGAGCTCGGCCCGCCGGTCTGGCCTTCGATCCGCCCGAGGCCGTTGTATTCCCAGATCAGCGACCAGATGCTGTTGTCGCTGGTGCCGGAGATCCAGGGGCGGCTCGACGCCGGGGTCAGCCAGACGAGGACCGGCCAGGCGAGCGCGACGGCGACCATCGCCGCGCCCGCCCAGGCCAGTTGCCTGACGGCGGCGAGGCGGCCGCGCGGCGCCACCCAGAGCCAGGCCAGCGCCATGCCGGGGACCACCATGAGGGCGGCGCCCATCTTCGCCTCGAACCCGAGGCCGACGCAGACGCCCGCGAGCACGAGCCACCTGGTGGCGCCGCGCTCGAGCGCCCGGACGAAGCACCAGAGCGCGGCAACGCTGCACAGCACCAGCAGCGCGTCAGGGTTGTTGTGGCGCGAGATCGCGACCATGACCGGGGTCAGCGCCAGCGCCAGGCCCGCGAGCGTCCCCGCGGCGCGACCCCAGCGGCGGCGCGTCAGGTCGTAGAGAAGCCCGACCGAGGCGACGCCCATCAGCGCCTGTGGAACGAGGATCGCCGCCGAGTTGAAGCCGAAGGCTTTAGCCGAGAGCGCCTCGACCCAGAGCGCCAGCGGCGGCTTGTCGACGGTCATCAGCCCCTGCGCGTCGAAGGAGCCGTAGAGGAAGTCGTGCCAGCTACCCGCCATCGAGTGGACCGCGGCGCTGTAGTAGTCGTTCGCCCAGCCGTTTCTGCTGAGACCCCAGAGGTAGAGCACGGCCGCGAGCGCCAGCAGCATCGCCAGCTCCGGCCGTGGCAGCGGCAGCGCCCGCAGCCGCTCGCGCAGGCGGGTCGAGTTCCAGGGCCGCGGGTGTGGGTGCGTGGCGCTCTCCATCCCACCAAGGTGCCCCCCGATCCTCGGAGATCCCTGGGACCCCCCTGAGAGCGCGGTCGTCCTTTCCTACCCCCCGACCAGCGCGGTCGTCCTTTCCTACCCTCCCGACCAGCGCGGTCGTCCTTTCCTACCCTCCCGACCAGCGCGGTCGTCCTTTCCTACCTATAGCGCCGGTTAGGACGACCGCGGTCGGGGGGTGCCGGTTAGGACGACCGCAGCGGGAGGTGGACGGTGAAGGTGGCGCCTCCGTCGGCGGCGTTGGCGGCGTCGACGCGGCCGCCGTGGGCGCTCACCAAGGCGGCGACGATCGCCAGGCCGAGACCGGCGCCGCCGTCGTCGCGACCGCGGGAGGAGGAGTCGCGCCAGAAGCGCTCGAAGACGGCGTTGGGGTCGCCGGGCGGCAGGCCGGGGCCGTGATCGCGGACGCCGACCGTCGCCCAGGCCTCGGTCGTCTCCAGGGAGATCTCGATCGGGGACCCGGCGGGGGTGTGGACGACCGCGTTGCGCAGCAGGTTGGCGAAGACGCGCCGCAGCGCGTCGCCATCGCCCTCGATCGCCACCGGCCCGGTCGGGGTCAGGGAGATCTCCCGCTCCGGCGCCGCCGCCCGGGCATCGTCGCGGGCGTCCTCCAACAGCTCGCGGAGGTCGAGAGGTTCGCGCGCGGGCTCGCGCACCTCGTCCACCCGCGCCAGCGTCAACAGGTCGTCGACGAGCCCGCCCATGCGGGCCGACTCCGCCTCGATCCGGGCCATCGCCCGCTCCACCTCGGCCGGGTCACGCGCCGCGCCGATCCGGTACAGCTCGCTGTAGCCGCGGATCGACGCCAGCGGGGTGCGCAGCTCGTGCGAGGCGTCGGCGAGGAACCGCCGCAACCGCCTCTCCCCCGCCGCCCGCTCCGCGAACGCCGCCTCGATCTGCACCAGCATCGCGTTCAGGGACCGTCCCAGCCTTCCCACCTCGGTGCGGTCGTTGTCGGGCTCGACCCGGCGCGAGAGATCACCGGCGGCGATCTGCCCGGCCACCTCGCCCATCCGCCGCAGCGGTCGCAGCCCGACCCCGACCAGCCACCAGGCCGCCAGGCCCAGGGCGACCAGGATCGCGGCGCTGACGACGAGCTCGATCAGCCGCAGGCGGCCGAGCGTCGCGTTGGTGTCGCCGAGCGGGACGGCGACGATCGACGTCAGGCCTTCCGCCCCCACCGCAACGGCCGCGGCCCGGAACTGTTCCGACCCGCCACCGCGCTCGCCGACCGTGACCGGCGCCACCGGTTCTCCCGGGGCGGTCGGTTCGAGGTCTGCCGGGATCTGCGGCAGCGGCAGTTCTTCGCCGAACAGGCGCGCCGGGGTGTGGGCGACGACTTCGCCGGCCGCCGTCCGCAGCTCCCCGTAGGTGCCGCTCGGCAGGCCCCCGCTGGGGCCCGGCCCGCCGCCCTGCCCGCCGTCGAACCCGGGGCCGGAACCGCCGAAGCCCGGTTCGCCTTCGTTCGCCTGCTGGGCGAGCCGGAGCGAGAGCGGCACCAGGGCCGATTCGAGCTGCTGGTCCACCCGGTCGTAGAGGTAGTTCTGGAGCGCCCGGTAGGAGGCGAAGTCGGCAACCACCAGCCCGACGGTCGCGAGCGCCACCAGCAGCACCAGCAGGCGCGTGCGCAGCGACCAGTCAGGCAGGCGGAAGGCGGAGCGCATAGCCGACCCCTCGCACCGTGTGGATCAGGCGGGGACCCCGCGCCTCGAGCTTCTTGCGCAGGTAGCTGACGTAGGTCTCCAGGACCCGGGCATCGCCGCCGAAGTCGTAGTCCCAGACGTGGTCGAGGATCTGCGCGCGGGTGAGCACGCGCCGCGGGTGGGACATCAGGTAACGGAGCAGGCGGTACTCGGTGTCGGTGAGCTCGATCGGCGCGCCGTCGCGGAAGACCTCGCGGGTGTCGTCGTCGAGCTCGAGATCGCCGAAGCGCAACACGCTCTCCCCGCCACCGGCATTGCCGAAGCGGCGCAGCACCGAGGCGACCCGCGCGAGCAGCTCCTCGACCGAGAACGGCTTGGTGACGTAATCGTCGCCGCCGAGGGTCAGGCCCCGCACCTTGTCCTCGGTCGTGTCGCGGGCGGTGAGGAAGAGGATCGGCGTGTCGTCGGCGCGCTCGCGCATCCGCCTGGCGACCTCGAAGCCGTCGAGGTCGGGCAGCATCACGTCGAGCAGGACGAGGTCGGGGCGGAACTCGGTGACCGCCTGGAGCGCCGCCTGCCCGTCGGCCACCGTCTCCACCTCGTAGCTGTTGAAGCGCAGGGCGATCGAGAGGACGTCGGCGATGTTCGGCTCGTCGTCGACGACGAGGACCTTGCCGGCGGGCTTCTCGGGAGCGGCGTTCACGAAGGACATCGTCTCCGAATTTCCTGTGTGTTTCCTGGGAACCGCGCTCCCAGGGAACGCTGAGGCTGCGCCGAGGGCGCTCCCACGGTCAGGGCTCACGGTCGACGACATGAGGCCCACCGTCGAGATCGCGATCCCGGTCCACAACGAGGAGCGCGCGTTGGCGGACAGCGTCCGGCGCCTCCACTCCTTCTGTTCGGAGTGCCTCCCCTGGTCGTGCCGGATCGTGATCGCCGACAACGCGAGCGCAGATGGCACCCGGGAGATCGGCGAACGGCTCGCCGACGAACTAGAGGCGGTCTCCTACCTCCACCTCTCCGAGAAGGGGCGCGGGCGGGCCCTGCGCCGGGTCTGGTCGCGCAGCGAGGCCGACGTCCTCGCCTACATGGACGTCGACCTCTCGACCGGCCTCGAGGCGCTCCTACCCCTGGTCGCACCGCTCGTCTCCGGCCACTCGGACCTGGCGATCGGCACCAGGCTGGCGCGCGGCGCGCGGGTCGTCCGGGGTCCCCGGCGCGAGCTGATCTCCCGCATCTATAACCGCCTCCTCCACCTCACCCTGCGCAGCCGCTTCTCCGATGCCCAGTGCGGCTTCAAGGCCGGACGCGCGGCGGTCGTCAAGGCGCTCCTGCCGCGGGTCGAGGACCAGGCCTGGTTCTTCGACACCGAGCTCCTCGTCCTCGCCGAGCGCTCCCGCCTGCGCATCCACGAGGTGCCGGTCGACTGGGTCGACGATCCCGACTCGCGCGTCGACGTCCTCGGCACGGCGCTCGCGGACCTCCGCGGGATCGCCCGAATCTGGCCGGCGAGACGCCGTGAACGTCGCCGGCCCCGGCACTTGAAAGGATTGGGCGCGTGTCCGACGCCTCGTCCCCGGCCGGCCAGTCCGCCCCGCGCCACCTCCCCCACGCGCCGCGCCTGAGCGCCTCCCGCCGCGAAGGCGAGCGGGTCACGCCGCTGGAGCTCTTCTTCGACCTCGTCTTCGTCCTCGCGATCACCGAGTGCACCGCGCTGATGTCGCACGACCAGAGCTGGGGCGGGATGGCGCAGGGCCTGCTGGTGCTCGGCGTGCTGTGGTGGGCCTGGGCCTCCTACGCCTGGCTGACCAGCGTGATCGACCCCGAGGCGGGGGCGGTCCGCCTCGCCTTCTTCGCCGCGATGGCCTCGATGCTGATCGCCGCGATCTGCGTGCCCGAGGCGTTCGACAACCTGGCGCTCGCCTTCGCCCTCGCGATCGGCGTCTTCCGCGTCGCCCACATCGCCCTCTTCATGATCGCCAGCGCCGACGCCCCCGACCTGCGCCGCTCGGTCACCGCGCTTGCCGTCTCGACCGCGATCGCGGTCGCCATCCTCGCCACCGCCTCGGCCTTCGACGGGCTGCCGCAGGCGGCGCTCTGGGTGCTGGCGCTGGCGCTCGACTTCGGCGGGCCGTACTTCTTCGGCGTCAAAGGCTGGCAGCTCGCCCCGGGCCACTTCGCCGAGCGCCACGGGCTGATCATCATCATCGCCCTCGGCGAGTCGATCGTCGACATCGGCAGCGGCGCGGCCGGACACCTGGACTTCCAGATCGGCGCCGCGGCCGTGCTCGGCGTCGGCGTCGCGGCGGCCCTCTGGTGGGTCTACTTCGACGTCGTCGCGCTGGTCTCGGCGCGCCGTCTCGCCGCCGCCCCGCCCGGACCGGTCCAGAACGCCCTGGCCCGCGACTCCTACACCTACCTGCACCTCTCCCTGGTCGCCGGGATCGTGCTGACCGCCTACGGCCTGGAGGAGGTGCTGGCCCACACCGACGAGCACCTGCACTGGATCACCGCCTTCGCGCTCTGCGGTGGGATCGCCCTCTACCTCCTCGGCCTGGTCGCCTTCCGTTACCGCCAGAAAGGCGGCTGGAACCGCTACAAACCGATCTGCGCGGCGCTGCTCCTGATTCTCATCCCGATCGCGACGACGATCTCCTCCCTCGCGACCCTGGCGATCGCCACGGCGCTCCTCGCCCTACTCGTGGTCCGCGAGCACTCGAGCTACGACGAGCGGCGCCGCGAGCTGCGCTCCGGCAACACGATGGCTTAGGGGACTGGGCGGGCGAGGGCAAGGGACAGGCGTGGCTCGGGCCCCCGGCCGTCCGAGACGCGCCGCGACCCCGGACTCCTCTGCCTGTCCGGGATGCGGCCCGGTCCCGGCCCCGTCCGTCCGAGTTACGGCGCGATTCGGGGCCGGGGCGGCCGTCCGAGGTGCGTCCCGGGTGAGCGTGGCGGCGCGGCCCCGGCCGCCCCGCCCGTCCGAGATGCGTTGCGAGGGTGTGTGGCGGCCCGCCCCGACCCACGCACCCGTCCGAGATGCGTCCCGGGGTGCGTCGCGGCCCGACCCCGACCCCCCCCACCCGTCCGAGATGGTCCCGGGCGCCTCATGGCGCTCCTGGCAGGCTGTGAGCGCCATGAGGCGCCCGGGACGGGAGGGGGTCGTGGGGAGGGCGGGCACAGGGACGGGAGGGGGTCGTGAA
>JAFDWO010000157.1 GCA_018268415.1 Actinomycetota bacterium
TGGGCGTATGGCGACCATTTCGAACCACGGAGATCCCTGACCGGTGGGGCGGGTCGGAGAAGAGGGTCGATACACGCTGCGTGTATCGACCCCCCATACGGTGGAAAACCCACGCGGCGCGTCCGCGGGCGTCGGGCACAGGGAAGGAGGCGTGGGGTTCCCCACGTCTTCGTGACGGGGTCTCGGTCCGGGCCTTCCTCACCCCAGAGCGGCGGCCACGCCGCCCCTCACAACCCCTCGCGGATGCCGCCCATCGCGGTGAAGGCTTCTTTGGCGCCGGCCTCGGGGTCCTGCTCGTCGGCGATCACGTGGGAGACGGCATTGATCAGGGCCAGGTGGGTGAAGGCCTGGGGGAAGTTGCCGAGGTGGCGGCCCGACCGCGCGTCCATCTCCTCGGCGTAGAGGTCGAGCCAGCCGGCCATCAGGAGGAGGCGCTCGCAGAGGTGGCGCGCCCGGTCGCGCTCGCCGATCTCCGACAGCGCCGAGACCATCCAGAACGAGCAGATGAGGAAGGTTCCCTCCTTGCCAGACAGGCCGTCGTCGGTCTCGTCGACCTTGTAGCGGAGGACGAGCCCTTCCTCGGTCAACTCCTCGGCGATCGCGTTCACCGTGGCGACGATCCGCGGGTCGTCGCCGGGCAGGAAGCGGTAGAGGGGCATCAGGAGCAGCGAGGCGTCGAGTGCATCGGTGTCGTAGTGCTGGCGGAAGACGCCGTCGCGGCAGCCCCGCTCGCAGATCTCCGCCTTGAAGGCGTCCGCCCTCGCGCCCCACTCCTCGGCGAGGTCGTCACGGCCGACCTCCCGCGCCAGCCGCGCGCCGCGGTCGGCCGCCACCCACATGCTCACCTTGGACGAGACGTAGTGCTGCGGCGCGCCGCGCGACTCCCAGATGCCCTGGTCCGGTTCCGGGAAGGACTCGATCGCCTTTTCCACCTGGTGGCGGATCAGCTCGCGATCGGCCTGCGTCCCGGTGCCTCTCAGCGCTTTTTCGTGCAGGTAGACGGAGTCGAGCAGCGCGCCCCAGACGTCGTTCTGGCGCTGGTCGAAGGCGCCGTTGCCGATTCGGACCGGCCGCGCCCCGCCGTAACCGGAAAGGTGATCGAGCGTCGACTCGGTCAACTCCCGCTCGCCGCCGATCCCGTACATGATCTGCAGTTCGGGATGGTCCCGACACACATCGAGGATGAAGCGCATGAAGTCGCGCGCCTCCTGGTCGAAGCCGAGAGTGTGCAGCGCCCAGAGGCTGAAGGTCGAGTCGCGGATCCAGCTGTAGCGGTAGTCCCAGTTGCGTTCGCCGCCGGGCGCCTCCGGCAGCGAGGTGGTCGGGGCGGCGACGATCGCCCCGCTCGGGTGGTGGGTAAGCCCCTTGAGGACGAGCGCCGAGCGCTGCAGATGGACTCGCCAGGGGTGGTCGGGAAACCGGCCGTTGCGCAGCCAGAGCCGCCAGAATTCCTCGGTCGAGGCGATCCGTTCGTGCGCCTCCTCGGCGTCGGCGGGGCCGCTCAGGCCCGCCTTGCCCCAGCTCAGTGCGACGAAGGCGCGCTCGCCCTCCCGCAGATGCCGCCGGCCCTGGACCGCGTCGCCCGCCGTGGTCAGGTGGAGGTCGGTCCGCAACTCCAGCGGCGGGCAGTTCTCGCCCTGCGCCACCATTTCGCCGGGGACTTCGTCGCCCGCGCTCCAGCTTGCCGCGCCGCCACGCCCATAATCGAAGCGCGGCAGGCACTCCATCTCGACGTCGACCTCACCGTCGATGCAGGTGACGGTCCGCAGCAGCGAGTGGTCTGACTCGTGGGCGACGATCGGGGCGCCGTGGGTCGGTTCCCAGGAGGCGATCGACAGCGCGTCGTTGACGACCAGCCAGCCGGTGTCGGTGACCCAGGTCGTCTCGATCACCAGCGTCCCCGGCCGGTAGCGGCGACTGATCGGCACGACCACGCCCGGCGGGCGCAGGGTCAGGTGCCCGGCGCCGCGATCGAGCAGCGCGGCGAAGACGCTCGGCGAGTCGAAGCGGGGGAGGCAGAGCCACTCGACCGCGCCGTCGAAGGACACCAGCGCCGAGGTGTGGCAGTCGGAGAGGAACCCGTAGCCGCCGATCAGCGGGAAGTCGTCGGTGCCGCGCACGGCGGCAAGCTAGCACCAGGTCGTACGCTGAAGCCAGTGCATCTTGTCCCCGTCGCCCACGTGAGCGGCATCTTCGGCCCGCTCGAGCTTCTCCCCATGCTGATCGCCGCGGCGCTCTACGCCCGGCGGGCGACGACGCTGGCCGCGCGCGGGCGCCCGGTGCCGCTCTGGCGCCAGATCTGCTTCGCCGCCGGTCTCCTGACGATCGCGCTGGCGCTGATCACGCCGCTCTCGGACCTCGCCGACGAACTCGTGATCGCCCACATGATCGAGCACCTCGCGATCGGCGACATCGCCACCCTGCTGATCGTCCTCGGCCTCACTGGCCCGCTCCTGCAGCCGATCCTCGCGATCCGCTTCTTCGACCGCCTGCGCTTCCTCTGTCACCCGCTGGTGGCGATGCCGATCTGGGCGATCAACATGTTCTTCTGGCACGCACCGCCGCTCTACGACGCCGCCTACGGCACCTCCGTGGTCCACTTCGTCGAGCACGGAACCTTCATCGTCACCGGCATCCTCCTCTGGATGCCGGTCTTCGGCCCGCTGCCGATGCCGACCTGGTTCACGGCGGGGTGGAAGGTCGTCTACGTGATCGTCATGCGGCTGATCGCCACCGTGCTCGGCAACATCCTGATGTGGGACGGGCAGGTGCTCTACGACGTCTACGAAAAGGGGCAGGCGCGCCACCACATCGACGCGGTCACCGACCAGTCGATCGCCGGCGTGGTGATGATGGTGGAGGGGGTCTTCCTGGGTCTCGGCGTGCTCGCCTGGTTCTTCTTCCGCGCGGCCAGTGAGGGGATCGAAAAGCAACGACTTCTCGACCTGGCGTTCACGCACGGGGTGGAGCTCGATCCTGCCCGGGCACAGCGCGCCGTGGCCGCCGGCCATGGCGAGCGCCTCCAGGAGCAGATCTTCCGGGAAGCGAAGCGGGACCCGGAAGCGGTGTCATGACCGGCGGCGCGTTGACCCGCCCCGCCGGCCTCGGCGCCCTCGTCTTCGTCGTCGGTGGTGCCAGCCTCGGCGTCGAGATCGCCGCCGCGCGCCTCCTGGCACCGTACTTCGGCGCCTCGACGATCGTGTGGGCGAACACGATCGGCATCGTCCTCGTCGCCCTCTCGGCCGGCTACTGGTTCGGCGGCCGGATCGCCGACCGCAACCCCGACCCGGCGCGCCTCGGCACCCTCGTCCTGCTCGCCGCGGGGCTGATCGCGATCGTCCCGTTCGCCGCCCGTCCCTTCCTCGGCTTCTCGGTCGAAGCCTTCGAGGGGCTCTCGCTCGCCACCTTCGCCGGGTCGCTCTTCGGCGTGCTGATCCTGGTCGCGGTGCCGGTGGCGCTGCTCGGCGCCGTCGCGCCGTGGGCGGCGCGCCTGGCGGTGGGGGACGACGCGCGCGGCGCCGGGGAGGCGGTCGGCCGTCTTTACGCGATCTCCACCGCCGGCTCGCTGGTCGGCACGATGACCTCGGCCCTGGTCGCGATCCCGCTGCTCGGCACGCAGCGCACGTTCATCGCCTTCGCCCTGGCACTCGCCCTGGTGGCGACCCTGGCGCTGGGGCGCCGCGCCGTGCCGGTCGCCGTCGGGCTCGCCCTGGCCCTGGCGATCCCGCCCGGCGCGATCAAGGAGGGCGACGACCGCGTCCTCTACGAGGGGGAGACGGTGCAGCAGTACGTGCGGATCGTCGAACGCGAAGACGGCAGCCGCGCGATGGAGCTGAACGAGGGGCAGGCGGTCCACTCACTGTGGCGGCCGGGGAGCTACCTGACCGGCGATTATTGGGACGGGATGGTCGTGCTGCCGGCGCTCGCCCGCCCCGAGCCGCGCCGCATCGCGATCCTCGGTAACGCCGGCGGCACGGTTGCGCGCGCCTTCGGTCACTACTTCCCGGGCGCCGCGGTCGACGCGGTCGAGATCGACGGCGAGCTCACCTCGTTGGGACGGCGCTACCTCGGCCTGCGCAACCCGCGGATGGAGGTGTTCAGCGCTGACGCCCGGCCCTGGCTCGAGTCCGCCGCCGGCGGCTACGACGCGATCCTCGTCGACGCTTATCGACAGCCCTACATCCCCTTCTACCTGACCACCGCCGAGTTCTTCGCGCTCGCCGCCGAACGGTTGGCGCCGGGAGGCGTGGTGATCGTCAACGTCGGCCACCCGGAAGGCTCCGACGCGCTCGAGCAGGTGCTCGGCGCGACCATGGCCTCTGCCTTCCCGCGGGTGCTGCGCGATCCGATCGCCGACGTCAACACGCTGCTCGTCGGCGGCGACGCGGGGATCTCGGCGGAGCGCTTGGAAGCTGCCGCGCCGGCCCTGCCGCGGGACCTGCGCCCGCTCGCTCTCGCCTCCTCGGCGCGCCTGCGCCCGCGGCTCCCCGGCGGCGACGTCTACACCGACGATCGCGCCCCGGTCGAGTGGCTCGTCGACGACTCCCTGCTGGAATATGCCGGTGAAGCCGGTGGCTGATCTCTCACCTCTCGACAGGGTGCGCGCCTGGCTGGTCACCGGGGCGCCCGGGCGCGGCGTGGCGTTCGCGATCGACTTCGCCGCGGCGGCGCGGACGATGCTGCGGGCGCGGCGTGGCTGAGGATCGCCCGGAGCGCCGATTCCTCTAGGGTCAGCCGACGATGCAGACGACTCTCAAAGAGCTTCCCGAATCACGCGTAGAAGTCCAGGCCGAGGTCGAGTCCAAGGACGTCGAGCGCGCCGCCAACCGCACCGCCCGCGCGATGGCCCGCGAACTCCGCCTCCCCGGCTTCCGCAAGGGCAAAGCGCCGCCGAACCTGGTGATCCAGCGGATGGGCTTCGCCGCCGTCCTCTCCGAAGCGATTCGTGACGCGCTCCCCGAGTGGTATGAAGCAGCGCTGCTCGACGCGGGGGTAACGCCGATCGGCGATCCCGACATCGACCTGGTCGACACCCCGGAGGCGGCGGGCGAGCCGCTCTCCTTCAAGTTCGTGGTCGGCGTCCGGCCGCAGGCGCAGCTCGGCGAGTACAAGGAGCTCGAGGTCGGGAGGGACGACAAAGAGGTCGACGAGGAGGTCATCGACACCGAGGTCGACCGGATCCGCGAGGGCTTCGCGCGCCTCGAGCCGGTCGAGCGCGCCTCGCAGGAGGGCGACGCCGTGCTGATCGACTTTGAGGGCTTCGTCGACGGCAACGCCTTCCAGGGCGGCAAGGCCGACGATTACCTCCTGACCCTCGGCTCGGGCCAGCTGATCGACAACTTCGAGGAGCAGCTGACCGGTGTCGACCCCGGCGACGAGGTCGAGGTCGAGGTCACCTTCCCGGACGATTACCAGGAAGAGAAACTGGCGGGTGAGGACGCGGTCTTCAAGGTGAAGGTCAAGGAGGTACGGGAGAAAATCCTGCCTGAGCTCGATGACGATTTTGCCTCCGACGCCTCCGAGTTCGACACGCTGGAGGAGCTCCGCGGCGACATCCGCGAGAAAGTCGGCAACGCGCTGAACAGTCGCTCCGAGGAAGACTTCCGCATCGCCGCCGTCGACGCGGCGGTCGACAACGCGACCGTCGACGTCCCCGACGACATCGTCACCGCGCGGGCCACCGAACGCTGGGAGCGGATGGAACGCCAGCTCGCCCAGCAGGGGATGGACCCCAACATGTTCCTGCAGATGCAGGGCAAAACGCGCGACGAGCTGATCGCGGAGTCGAAGCCCGACGCGGAGCGGGAGCTGAAGCGCGAGGCCGTGGTGACGGCGATCGCGGTGGCCGAGAACCTCGAGGTCTCCGACGAGGAGATGGTCGAGGCGCTCGAGCACTCGGCCGAACACGAACGGACGACCCCGGAGAAGCTCCTGGTGCGGCTACGCGAGAACGGGCGCGATGCGGTGATCCGCGAGGACCTGCTGGCGCGTAAGGCGATCGAGCTGATCGCCGATGCGGCCAAGCCGATCCCGCCGGCCGAGGCCGAAGATCGCAAGGGCAAAGCCGAAGCGGCGGAAAAGCTGCTCGCTCCCGAGGGGGACTCGGAGGGCGGCGAGAAACCGGCAGGGAAACTCTGGACGCCGGGCGACGAGTGAGTCGCGGCGCGACGCCCGGCCCGCCGAACGCCTTCTATAGAGTGCGCGCACGATGAGTCCTCTTATCCCCATGGTGGTCGAGCAGACCTCGCGCGGCGAGCGCGCGTTCGACATCTACTCGCGGCTGCTCGGCGAGCGGATCGTCTTCCTCGGCACGCCGGTCACCGATGACATCGCCAACCTGATCGTCGCCCAGCTGCTGCACCTGGAGTCGGAGGATCCCGACAAGGACATCAGCCTTTACATCAACTCGCCGGGCGGGTCGGTGTACGCGGGGCTGGCGATCTACGACACGATGCAGTTCATCAAACCCGACGTGCAGACGATCTGCGTCGGGATCGCGATGAGCATGGGTGCGTTGCTGCTCTGCGGTGGCGCCGAGGGCAAGCGGATGTCGCTGCCGAACTCGAAGATCCTGATCCACCAGGTCTCGGCGGGCTTTCAGGGCCAGGCGACCGACATCGAGATCCACGCCAAAGAGATCATCGACGTGCGCCGGCGGCTGGACGAGATCATCGCCAAGCACACCGGTCAGCCCTTCGAGAAAGTCACCAAAGACACCGAGCGCGATTACTTCATGAGCGCGGATGAGGCGAAGGAGTACAACATCGTCGACCGCGTCATCGCGCACCATTAAGCGGTTTCTCGCCGTAGTTCTGCTGCTGTCGGCAATGCCCGGAGGAGCTTCGGCAACCGTCCCACTGGGGGCGAGGGACGGCGGGATCGAATGGTTCCGCCACGTCTTCCCGGTGCGCGGACCGCACGGCGAACGGGGCCCGGTCGGTGAATTCCACGCTCCCCGCAGCGGCGGACGGATCCACGAAGGCTTCGACATCCTCGCCGCCTGTGGGACCGAACTGGTCTCCGCGGTCACCGGCAAGGTTCGCGAAGTCGGTTATGACCCGATCCTCTACGGCAACTACCTGCTGATCCACGGGTCCGAAGAACACCGCACCTACATGTACGCGCACATGAAGAACCCGCCGCGTGTGAAGCAGGGCGAACGGGTCTGGGCGGGGGAGAGGGTCGGCGAGGTCGGCAAGACCGGCAACGCCCGCACGGTCGGTTGCATGCTCCACATCGAGATCCACGTGAACGGTCGCCCGATCGACCCGAAGCCCGCAGTCGAGCGCTGGGACCGCCACAGCTGAGCCGACCCCGTCCTCCCCTGGCGCCGACCGGGCCGCGGCTGCGGTCGACCTGACCGGCGGTATGGGCGGGTGGGGACGGGCGGGCCGGGGTGGCCGGCCGAGGTGCGAACCGACCTCGTGGCTGCCTCCCGTCTGAGATGCGCCGCGGCGGCGCGTGGCGGCGGGTCCCGGCCCCCACACCCGTCCGAGATGCCGCCCGACCCCGGCCCCCGCACCCGTCCGAGATGCCGCGCGACCCCGACCCCGCACCCGTCCGAGATGCGTCCCGGGCATCGGCCCGTGCGCCCGTCCGAGTTACGCCCCGACCCGGCCCCCGCACCCGTCCGAGCCGCGTCCCGGGCGCCTCATGGCGCTCCTGGCAGGCTGTGAGCGCCATGAGGCGCCCGGGACGGGAGGGGGTCGTGGGGAGGGCGGGTACGGGGACGGGAGGGGTTCGTGAAAAAGGCGGGACAGGGATGAGGGGAGACGCAGGGACGGCACGAGGTCGGACCTCCGTGACGGGTCCGTGCGGGAGAGGCCACACCCCGCCCCGATCGGTCACGAAGATGCCGGGAACGTCACGCTTTCCGCAACCTTCGGTCCGTCCCCGGGCCCGAAAAGAAGGCCCGGGAACGCGTTCCGTACTTTGACCATGCCATGGCAGGGTCAAAGTACGGAACGTGTCCGTGAGCGTTGGACAACACGGGAGGAGGGGTGGAGTTCCCTGCGTCTTCGTGACGGGGTCGCTCTTCCGTGACGGTCCGGTGAGGGATCCGTGGCACTCTCCGGCTCCCGGGGCCGGGATCGGGGGGATCCGTGGGACCCTCCGGCCCCCGGACGCCGGGATCGGGGGATCCGTGGGAGCGCCGTGTCCCTCGCGTGAGGGATCCGCCCGCACCCGCCCGGGGGCCTTCCGTGCTTCCCCCGCCCGCTCCCCGTATTCCCGGCCGTCACGGCCACGGCCACAGCCTGCCAGGGCCGTGGACGAGACGGCCGCATCCCTTTCCCTCCCGGGCGACAGCTTGAGGGGGCTGCATCCCTTTCCCCTGGGTGGCGGCAGCTTCAGGGGGCCGCGTCCCTTTCCTCCACGGGCGACAGCTTGAGGGGGCCGGGGCCCTTGCCCCGGGCGACAGCTTTTCGAGGCCGCATCCCTTCCCCCGGGCGACAGCTTCCCCCGGCCCATCCCCTCTGGGCGCCGGCTTGACGGGACAGGGTCCCTTCCGGCGCGCCGGCTGGGGAGGGCCGCGTCCTTCTCGCCTCCCGAAATCCTGGAAACAATCATCTAGGCTGGGCGCGTGTCGAATCCCTATGAGGTAGACGACGAGGGGCGTCCCGTCGCCGAAGCCGAGTCCGCCGCTCCCGATCCTGCCGCGGAAGCGGTGATCCGGGGTCAGGTCGAACGGACGCTTCGGGCGATGGCGCTGTCGACGCTGGTCGGCCTTATCGTGATCATCGTCATCGCGGTGGTCGTGCCGAGCATCCGCGGCGTGATGATCCTGGTCGGGATCGTCTACTTACTCAGCTCGCTCGGCGCCCGCTGGTACCTGCGCCGCCAGTTCCTGGCCCGCCTCAAGAGCTCCGGCGGGACCTGAGCGCGTTCGGTCGGACGTCCAACTCGTACTCCAGCCAGTTCGATTTCTCGCTGGTCATCGAGTCGTAGAGGCGCTGGGCGGTGTGGTTGTCCGGTGCGGTCGCCCACTCGAGCCAGGCGGCGCCGCGGGCGCGCGCGACAGCGCGGCTCGCTTCGATCAGGGCGCGGCCAATGCCTCGGCTGCGCGCCTCGGGAGCGACGAAGAGGTCGTTCATCAGCACGGTCTCGACCGCCCGGGTCGAGGAGAAGTGCCAGTAGAGGCAGGCGTAGCCGAGGATCACGCCGTCCTCGTCGCGCGCCGCGAGGAGTTCCCCGTCCGCGCTCGGGGCGAGGAAGCGGCGGAAGAAGGAGCGGTTGCGGGCGTCATCGATGTCGTCGACTTCGTAGAACCGCTGATACGCCGCGATCAGCGGCAGGAGCGCCTCGAACTCCCCGCCTTGGACCGGTCCGATCTCGATTCCGTCGGCCATCCGGGCAACCTATCGCCGTGCAAGGCGTCCGTCACGCGCAGGGACGGCCGCGCGGGCGCCGTAAACCACCCCCTGTAACCGGCAGTGGGGCCTGATTAAGCTGTGTGACCCCGCCGAAGGCTCCGATCGATCGTCCCGTCAGGAGGGGATTCAACTGGCACGTCCAACCGACTCCAACGAGCAGCTTCTCTGCAGCTTCTGCGGCAAGTCGCAAAGGCAGGTCAAAAAGCTGATCGCCGGCCCCGGCGTCTACATCTGCGACGAGTGCATCGATCTTTGTAACGAGATCATCGACGAGGAGCTCACCGCGCCGCCGACCTTCGAGCTGGAAAACCTGCCGAAGCCGCGCGAGATCTACGACGTGCTGCAGGAGTACGTGGTCGGTCAGGACGCCGCCAAGCGGGCGCTCTCGGTTGCCGTCTACAACCATTACAAGCGGGTGCAGATCGGCCAGTCCGACGAGAACGACGTCGAGCTCGGCAAGTCGAACATCATGATGCTCGGGCCGACCGGGTGCGGCAAGACGCTGCTCGCCCAGACCTTGGCGCGGATCCTCAACGTGCCGTTCGCGATCGCCGACGCGACCGCGCTGACCGAGGCCGGTTACGTCGGCGAGGACGTCGAGAACATCCTTCTGAAGCTGATCCAGGCCGCCGACTTCGACGTCAAGAAGGCAGAGACGGGGATCATCTACATCGACGAGATCGACAAGATCGCGCGCAAAGCCGACAACCCGTCGATCACCCGTGACGTCTCCGGCGAAGGCGTCCAGCAGGCGCTCCTGAAGATCCTCGAGGGGACCACCGCCAGCGTGCCGCCGCAGGGCGGGCGCAAGCACCCCCACCAGGAGTTCCTGACGATCGACACCACCAACATCCTCTTCATCTGCGGTGGCTCCTTCGCCGAGCTCGACAAGATCATCGAGCGGCGGGTAGGCGACCGCGGCGTCGGCTTCGGCGCGGCGATCTCCTCGCGCACCGAAAAAGACACCGGCGAGTGGTTCGAGCAGGTGCTTCCGGAGGACCTGATCGACTATGGCCTGATCCCCGAGTTCATCGGCCGGTTGCCGGTGATCACCGCGATCCACCAGCTGACCCGCGACGACCTCACCACGATCCTCACCGAGCCGAAGCACGCGCTCACCCGCCAGTTCCAGCGCTTCTTCGAGTTCGACGACATCGAGCTCGTCTTCTCCGACGACAGCCTCGAGGCGATCGCCGACCGCGCGATCGAACGCGAGACCGGCGCCCGCGGCCTCCGCTCGATCCTCGAGGAGACCCTCCTCGACGTCCAGTTCGAGCTGCCCTCGCGCCGCGACGTGACCAAGTGCGTGGTGACCAAGGAGACGATCCTCCAGGGCCGCCGCCCGACCCTCGTAACCGAGGCCGCGCAGCAGGACATCGGTCCCGCCGACCAGCGACTGGGCGAGGAAACCGCCTAGCCGACGAGTGCGTCGGCCTCGATCTCGACCCTCCAGCGAGGGTCGAGGAGGCCGGCGACGACCACGGCGGTCGCGGCTGGTTCGGCCGCGCCGAAGAACTCCGCGTGGGCGGCCCCGACCGCGTCGATATCCGCTGCATCGGCGAGGTAGATGCGCGTGCGCACAACGTGCCTCGCGGATGCTCCAAGTCCCTCGAGCGCGGCGAGGATGATCTCGAGGCACCTGCGCGCCTGGGCGCCCGCGTCGTCGTCGAACGACCCGTCGTCCCAGATCGGCCCGGTCCCCGAGACGTAGATGTGCTCCCCGACCCGCACCGCGCGTGAGAACCCGATCCGAGGTTCGAAGGGCGACCCGCTGCTGACGTGTTGGTGCACGGTCACGTCGCCAGAGCTTAGGCCGTGAAGACTTGCCCCACGCAGCGGGAGCAACGCCCCACGCCGACGGCCTGGGCCCCTCACTCGGTCATAGACCGAGTCCTCTCCACGTCTGCCGTGGTGCTTTAGCGTCGCCAGACGACGGTTTCTCTCCACGGCTCGCCATCAGTGCGAGTGTGAGGGTGCCGCCGAGCACCAGCGCGGCGGCGTCGACAGCCCACTGCAGCTCGGAGCGCGAGCAGCCGATGCCGCTGTCATGCGGGCCAGGGCGACGTTGAGGGCGCAACCGTTACTACCGGCTTACCGGGTCCGCGGTCGAGGCGCTCGCCGCGCTGGCGCCGCGCGCCGAGGTCCGCAGCCTGCACCAGGCCAACCGGGCGGGCGCCCTGGGCGCCGCGCGCACCTGTTACGGGCGCCTGGCGGGCAAGGTCGGTGTGGTGCCGGCAAAGAGGCTCTTCGAGCTCGATTGGATCGAGAAGACCGAGCGACCCCGCGCCGTCCGGGTGACGAAAGTGGGACGGCGGGAGCTGGGAAGGCGCCTCGATATCTAGACTCGCTTCTCCGATGGACGCGGCGAAGCGACAGCAGCTGGAGCAGAACACCCGCTACGAACCGGGGGAGATCGAGGGGCGCGTGTTCGCCGAATGGATGGCGGGCGGCTACTTCCATCCCGAGCCGACCGGCTCGCCGGGCGAGAACTTCTCCGTCGCCATCCCGCCGCCCAACGTGACCGGCGCCCTCCACATGGGTCACGCGCTGAACGGCTCGATGCAGGATGCGCTCGTGCGCATGAACCGGATGCGCGGCCGCAACACGCTCTGGATCCTCGGCACCGACCACGCCGGGATCGCCACCCAGGCGGTGGTCGAGAAAGGGCTGCGGGCCGAAGGCAGGACGCGCCAGGAGCTCGGCCGCGAGGCCTTCGTCGAGCGCGTCTGGGAGTGGCGGGAGGAGTACGGCTCGCGGATCGTCGAGCAGTACAAGCGCCTCGGCGCCTCCTGCGATTACGAGCGCGAGCGCTTCACCCTCGACGAGGGCTACGTGCGCGCCGTCCACAAGGTCTTCAAGCAGCTCTACGACAAGGGCTACATCTACCGCGACAACTACATGGTCAACTGGGACCCGGGGACCCGCTCGGCGATCTCCGACCTCGAGGTGGAGAACCGCGAGGTGACCGACTCGCTCTTCTCGGTCGACTATCCGGTGGAGGGGACCGACCGGGTGCTCACCGTCGCCACCGTGCGCCCGGAGACGATGCTCGCCGACACCGCCGTCGCCGTGAACCCCGACGACGAGCGTTATGCGGACCTGGTCGGCAAGTTCTGCACGCTGCCGCTGGTCGGCCGCCGCCTGCCGATCATCGCCGACGCCTACGTCGACCCCGAGTTCGGTACCGGCGCGCTGAAGATCACCCCCGGGCACGACCTCAACGACTTCGAGATCGGCCGTCGTCACGGGCTCGAGGAGATCACCGTGATCGGCCCCGACGGGCGCCTCAACGAGGGGGCGGGCGAGTTCGAGGGGATGAGCGTGTCGGAGGCGCAGCGGGCGGTCGCCGCGCGCCTGCGGGCCGAGGGCTTCCTCCGCGACGAGCAGCCCTACACCCACGCCGTGCCCTTCAGTCATCGCTCCGGGGAGCGGATCGAGCCGCTGATCAGCCTCCAGTGGTTCTGCCGCATGGACGAGCTGGCGAAGCCCGCGATCAAGGTCGTCGAGGCCGACGAGGTCCGCATCCGGCCCGACCAGTGGAAGCGCGTCTACCTCAACTGGATGGAAGAGATCCGCCCCTGGTGCGTCTCGCGCCAGCTCTGGTGGGGCCACCAGATCCCGGTCTGGTACTGCGGCGACTGCGAGGCGACGATCGTCGCCGAGGTCACCCCCGAGCGCTGCCCCACCTGCGACGGCACCACCTTGCGCCAGGAGGAGGACGTCCTCGATACCTGGTTCAGCTCGGCGCTGTGGCCGTTCGCGACGCTCGGCTGGCCCGACGACACCCCCGACCTGCGCGCCTTCTACCCGACCAGCTTCCTCACCACGGCGCGCGAGATCCTCTTCCTCTGGGTCGCGCGGATGGTGATGATGGGGATCGAGTTCCCCGGCGCGATCCCCTTCCGTGACGTCTACGTGCACTCGGTGATCCAGGCCCGCGACGGGCGGCGGATGTCGAAGAGCCTCGGCACCGGGATCGACCCGCTGGAGGAGATCGACGAGCGTGGTGCCGACGCCCTCCGCTTCGGCCTGCTGGCGATGTCCTCGACCCAGGACGTGCGTTACTCCGACGCCAAGGTGGAGCAGGGCGCCGACCTCGCGAACAAGCTCTACAACGCCTCCCGCCTGATCCTCCTGAACGCCGCCGCGGTCGAGCCCGCGCCGCGCGCGGTCGCGCTCGAGGACCGCTGGCTCCTCTCCCGCCTGGAGAAGACGATCGCCTCGGTGACCGAGAAGCTCGAGACCTTCGACTTCGCCCACGCCGTGCAGGAGTGTTACGGCTTCGTCTACGGCGACCTCTGTGACTGGTACCTGGAGATCGTCAAGCCGCGCCTCTACGAGGGAGAGGAGGACGTCTCGGCGACGCTCCTCTACGCGCTGGAGCGGGTCCTGGCGTTGCTCCACCCGACGATGCCGTTCGTCACCGAGGAGCTCTGGTCCTTCCACCCGGCCCGTGACGGCCACCTCGCCGTGCACGCCTTCCCGGTCGCCGACCCGGCGCTCTTCGACGACGACGCCGAGGCCGAGATCGCCGAAGGCATCGCCCTGACCCGCAGCCTGCGGGCCTGGCGTGATCTCGTCGGCGTCCCCGCCAAGGCGGTGCTGCCGGCGGTGATCGACGGGATGGCCCCGTCGGAGTTCGTCGGCCGCCTGTCGCGCTTCGCCTTCGACGGGGTCGGCTCCGATCCGGTCGCCTCGGTCGGCCCGGTGCGCGTTCTCGCCTCCGAGGAGCTCGACGCCGAGGCGGTCGGTGCGCGGCTCGGCAAGCGCCGTGAGGAACTGAACGCCGAGATCCAGCGCGCCGAGCGCAAACTCTCCAACCAGGGCTTCGTCGCCAAGGCGCCGCCGATCGTGGTCGAGGAAGAGCGCGGCAAGCTCGAGCGCTACCGGACGGAACTGGGCGAACTCGGCTAGCCGTGCCGCTGCCCCCCGAACGGCTCCCCGCAGGGTTCGATCCCGACGCCTACCTCGATTCGCTGGAGCCGGTCGGCTGGCGCCTCGGGCTCGAGCGGATGTGGAAGCTGACGACGGCACTCGGGCTGCCGCAGCGCCGCTTCGCCTCGGTCCACGTCGTCGGCACCAACGGCAAGTCGTCGGTGACCCGGATGGTCGCGGCGCTGTTGGAAGCGCACGGCGTGCCCGCCGGCGCCTGCCTGTCCCCGCACACCACCCGTTGGACCGAGCGCACGCTGATCCGCGGTGAGGAGATCGCGCCTGCCGCCTGGGCCGAGGCCGTCGCCCAGGTCGCGGCTGCCGCGGCCGGCGTCAACCGCACGCTCGAGGACGGGGAGGTGGTGACCGAGTTCGAGGCGGCCACCGCGGCCACCTTCGTCGCCCTCGCCCGCGCCCGGGTCAAGGCGGCGGCGATCGAGGCCGGTCTCGGCGGTCGCCTCGACGCGACCAACACGATCCCCTCGCGGGTCACGGTTCTCACCTCGGTCGGCCGCGACCACACCGAGTGGCTGGGGGAGAGCGAGCTGGAGATCGCGGCGGAGAAGCTCGCGGTGCTGAAAGACCAGTCGACGCTGGTCCTCGGGCGGGTCTCGGCGCCGGTGCGCGAGCTCGCCGAACGGACCGCCGGGGAACGTGGCGCGACCGTGGTCGTCGCCCCCGAGGACCCCGGCGCAGGCGTCAAGCTCGCCGCCACGGGGGCCTTCCAGCGGCGCAACTTCGCCCTCGCGACCGCCGCCGCCCGGGCCTTTCTCGGCGAGGTCGACCCGGAGCGGGTCGCCGCCGTCGCCGCCGGGATCCGCATCCCCGGGCGGCTGGAGCTGGTCGGCGAGAGCCCACCGATCTATGTCGATGCCGCCCACAACCCCGACGGGGCGGCGGCGCTCGCCGAGGCCCTCCCGGGGATCGCCGACGGCCGCCCGGTCGTTGCCTGCCTCGCGATCCTGGCCGACAAGGACGCGCCGGCGATGATCGCCGCCCTCGCCCCGGCCCTTCGCAGCGTCGTCTGCACCGAGATCCCGCCGGCGGCGCTGCTCGGCCACGGCCGTCCGGGCGCCCACTCGCGCCCCGCCGGCGAGCTTGCCGACCTCTGCCGGGCAAACGGCCTCGAGGCGACCCCGGAGCCCGACCTGGAGGCGGCGCTCCGCCACGCCGCCGAGCTCGCGCGCGCCGCCGACGCGGGCGTCCTCCTCGTTACCGGTTCACATTATCTGATCGGTCCGGCGGTCGCCGCGGGCGGCGCGCGGGGCTGACTGTGCGAGGATTCCTGCATGGACCGCAGCGCGGGCTCGGAACTGCTTTCGATGATGGCCCTGGTCGCCGCTGTGGTGGCGATCGTGATCCTCGTCTTCTTCGGCGTCGGTTACCTGTTCGGGAGGCTTTTCCTCTAATCGAGACCCCCGGTCGAGGGGCCGAACAGGATCAGACGCCAGTACGGCGAATACACTGCGCGACCCCCATCCCCTAAAGGGGGTAGACCCACATGGCACTAGCTATCTTCGGAATCACCAACTCGGGCCTCAACCTGGCCGCCACGCTCGTTCTGCTGCTGCTGATCGTGATCTGGCTGGCGTTGATCGTCTACACGTTCCTCGACGCGCGCCGCCGGATCTCCGATCCGTTCCTGGTCGCCTGCGCGACGATCGCCTCGTTCTTCCCCTACATCGGCACGATCGTCTACACGATCGTCCGCCCGCCGGAGTACCTCGAGGACGCCCACGAGCGCGAGCTGGAGATCAAGGCCGCGGAATTGCGGGTGCGCCACCTGCGCGAGGAAAGCTGCCCGAATTGTGAATACCCGGTCGAGAAAAACTACCTGCGCTGCCCGAACTGCCAGCGCCGGCTGAAGGACCCGTGCCCGACCTGCGGCGAACCGGTCGACCCGCGTTGGAGCCTCTGCCCCTACTGCGAGACCGCCCTTGCCGGGGAGCGCTCGCCGCAGCCGCGCCGCCGCGGCCGCCGCCCCGAAGAGGAGCGCGAACGCGAACGGGACCGCGAGCTTGAGGAAACCGGCACGCCGAAACGGCGTCCGCGCAGCTCAGGGAAAAAACAGCGCCCCAACGCAGCGGCCGCCACCGCTGACGAGGGCGAACGGGAAGGCTCGCGGCAGGCTCGACCCAAATCTTCGGGCGCTGCAAAAGGCAGCACTCGCAGCGCCTCTTCGAAAGAGGCGCCGACCACCGAACAAAAACAAAGGAGCCCCCGCCGTGAGCCGGACCCTGATCCTCGTCAAGCCTGACGCCTTCGAGCGCAACCTGACCGGCGAGGTGATCGCCCGCTTCGAGCGCAAGGGGTTGAAGATCGCCGCCCTCAAGCTGATGACGGCAACCGAGGAGATCGCCAACCAGCATTATGCCGAGCACAGCGAGAAGCCCTTCTTCGGCGAGCTGGTCAGCTTCATCACCGGCGGCCCGCTGGTGGCGATGGTGCTGGAGGGGGCCGAGGCGGTCCCCGCGGCGCGCCAGCTGATCGGCGCCACCAACCCGGTCGAGGCGGCTCCCGGCTCGATCCGCGGCGATTTCGCGCTCGAGGTGACCTTCAACATGGTCCACGGCTCCGACTCCGACGAGTCGGCCGAGCGTGAGATCGGCATCTGGTTCCCCGAGTTGTCCTAGCTTCCGGCTCGCCCCAGCGGCGCGAGATCCTCGCCAAGCTGGGATTCGAGTTCGAGGTTGTCGTCCCCGGGGTCGAGGAGCTCGACTCCGGCGACCCTGAATTCCTGGTGATCGAGAACGCGCGTCGCAAGGCGCGCGCGATCGACCGCCCTGCCGGCGCCGTGGTGATCGCCTGCGACACCGATGTCGTCCTCGACGGCGAGGTGCTTGGTAAGCCCACCGACGCCGCCGACGCGCGTCGCTATCTCGACCGCATGAGCGGGCGGGGCCACACGGTGATGAGCGGCTTGGTGGTCCTCGACGAGAACGGCGAGGAGTGGTCCGGCCTCGAACGCTCCGAGGTCGTCTTCAGGGACCTCACCGAGGCCGAGAAACAGCGCTATGTCGACTTCGGCGAGTGGGAAGGTCGCTCCGGCGGTTATGCGATCCAGACGCTGGGCTCGACTCTGGTCGAGCGCCTGGAGGGAAGCGTCTCCAACGTGGTCGGCCTCCCCGTCGGCGTGCTGGCGTCCCTGGCTCCCATGCTGTTCGAGCGGGCCGCCGGGGGAGGGCGCGAAAGTGCCTTCTGAGACTCGCTTCTTAGCGCCCTGTTAGCGCGCCACAAGCGGAAATTAATCCTGCAAGCGACGGATTTTCTGCGTGGCGGGGGTCGACCTCGATTCGATTTCGCGCGTTTGGGATCATGGATCGTTCTGGCCTTCCGACCGACTGAAAATTGAGCTGGTTCACGCGCCTCTTCCGGCTTGGCGGCCGCGACATGGCCGTCGATCTCGGCACCGCCAACACGCTCGTCTACGTGCGGGGTCGTGGCATCGTGCTCTCGGAGCCCTCGGTGGTCGCGATCGACACGAAAAACGGCCAGGTGCACGCGGTCGGGGTGGAAGCGAAGCGGATGATCGGGCGCACGCCCGGCAACATCACCGCGATCCGGCCGCTGAAGGACGGGGTGATCGCCGACTTCGAGGTGACCGAACAGATGCTGCGGCACTTCATCCAGTCGGTGCACTCGAATCGCTTCGCCCATCCCCGGGTCGTCGTCTGCGTGCCCTCCGGGGTGACCGGGGTGGAGAAGCGGGCGGTCGAGGAGGCCTGCCTCTCGGCGGGTGCCCGTCAGGCCTACCTGATCGAGGAGCCGATGGCCGCGGCGATCGGCGCCGGCCTGCCGGTCGCCGAGCCGACCGGCTCGATGGTCGTCGACATCGGCGGTGGGACCACCGAGGTGGCGGTGATCAGCCTCGGCGGAATCGTCGTCTCGCAGTCGATCCGCGTCGGCGGCGACGAGCTCGACGAAGCGATCGTCGCCCACTGCAAAAACAACTACAAACTTGCGATCGGGGCGCAGACCGCCGAGGAGGTCAAGCTCGAGGCGGGCTCGGCGGCGCCGCTGCCGACCGAGGTCCGCACCGAGATCCGCGGGCGCGACCTGGTCAGCGGGCTGCCGAAGACGATCGAACTGACCTCCGAGGAGGTCCGCGAGGCCCTCGAAGAGCCGGTCGGCCACATCGTCGCCGCGGTGAAGGAGACGCTCGACCAGACGCCTCCCGAGCTCGCCGGCGACATCATGGATCGCGGCATCACCCTGGCGGGCGGCGGCGCGCTCCTGCAAGGACTGGAACAGCGCCTCCACGACGAGTGTCAGATGCCCTGCCAGCTGGCAGAGTCGCCGCTCACCTGCGTGGCGGTCGGCTCGGGCATCTCGCTCGAGGAGTTCGAGACGATCCATCGCAGCGGGAGGAACGGCACGGGAGGGCGACAGCGTGTCTGACGCGACGGCGCTCACCCGAGTCTTAAGCAGAGCCAAGAACCTGGACCGAAACCGTGTATCGCAAGCAAGTACGCCGCCGTAGGGCGGTGCTCGCACTCCTGATCGTCGGCAGCTTTGCCCTGCTGACGATCACCTATGGCCAGGGGTCGAGCAGCCTGCAGCGCGGCGTCACCGCGATCTTCGCCCCGGCCTCCTCGGTCCTCGACCGGGCGTTGAAGCCCGCTCGCGACCTGATCAACTGGGTCGACGAAACCTTCGACGCGCGGGGCAAGAACCACGATCTCGAAGAAGAACTGAGGGTCGCCCGCAAGCAGGCGGTCGGCGGCAAGGCGGCGATCGCCGAAAACGCCGAACTCCACAAGCTCCTCAAATTCGACCAGTCCGGGGCGATCCCGGAAGGGACCGAACCGGTGACCGGTCGCGTGATCGGCCTCTCGCCGACGGTCTGGTACAGCACCGTGATCGTCGACGTCGGCTCCGGCTCCGGCGTGGCGGTGAACGACCCGGTCGTCAACGGCGACGGCCTGATCGGCCGGGTGACCGCGGTCACCGGTTCGACCGCGCAGGTCATGCTGCTCTCCGACCACTCGAGCAAAATCTCCGTGCGGATCGTCCCGGCCGGGGTGCAGGGCATGGTCAAAGCGACCGTCGGCGAACCGGAACGCCTCGTCCTCGGCTTCCTCAACTCGGTCAAGAACATCCACAAGGGCGAATCGGTGGTGACCGCGGGCTGGCACAGCGAAGGGATCGAATCGCGCTTCCCGCCGAACATCCCGGTCGGTGAAGTGACGAAGGCGACGCTGGTCGAACAGGAGGCCCAGGAACGCTCGATCGTGCGTCCCTACGCCGACCTGCGCAACCTCGACACGGTTCAGGTGCTGACGGGGGGAGCCCACCAGTGATCCTGACCCCCAAAATCGTCGCCCGGCTGGTGATCGTCGGGATCTTCGGAGTGCTGCTGCAGCTGACCTTCTTCTCGCAGGTCGAGCTCTTCCACGTCAGCCCTGACGTGCTGCCCGCACTGGTCGTCAGCTTCGGCCTCCTGGGTGGGACGATGACCGGCGCCGTCTCCGGCTTCGCGATCGGCTTCCTGCTCGATTGCCTGCTGATCCAGCCGCTCGGCGGCGCCTCGCTGGTGCTGATCGCGGTCGGTTATGCGGCGGGGACGTTCCGCGAGCGCTTCGAGATCCACAGCCGCCTGGTCGCGCCCTTGATGTGCGCGATCCTCACCTTCCTCGCCGAGCTCGGCTTCGGTGCGGTCGAGGCGATGTTCGGAATCGAAACCGACGTCAGCGTGCTGGTCGTCCGCGACATCCTGATCAAGAGCATCTTCGCGTTCTTCCTCGGCTGGGCGATCTACGCGGGGATGCGGCGCCTGGTGCGCCCGGCGCTGGTCGACGAGGCGACGGTGCGGCGCACGCGCCGACCGACGGTGCTGGGAGCGTAGGGGCGTGTACCTGCGACCGGAGGACAGGGCGCGGCCGAACCGGATGGCGCTGCGAATCGCCGTCGTCGGCGGCTTTGCCGTGGTGCTCTTCGCGATTCTCTTCTTCCGCCTCTGGACCCTGCAGATCATCGACGGGCCCCAGAACCTCGCCCAGGCGAAGGAAAACCGCATGCGCACGACCAAAATCGTCGCGCCGCGGGGGAAAATCATGACCCGCAACGGGGAAGTCCTGGTCGACAACCGGACCAGCCTCGCGCTCCAGGTCGACCCCTCGAAACTGCCCGCGGAAACGGCGGCGAAGAACGCCGAGCTGAAGGAGCTCGGCGCGCTCGTCCACATGAAGCTGCCCGCGGTCCTGAAGCGGATCGCCGAAGAAGAAAAAGTGGTCGCGGCGGGGGCGCCGATCACGGTGCGCCGCGACGTCGGCTACCACCTCATCTACTACATCGAAGAACACCCCGGGAAGTTCCCGGGCGTGACCGTGGAAAAGGTCTTCGTCCGGAACTACCCCGGCGAAGACGAGGCCGCCCAGCTGCTGGGCTACGCCGGCGAGATCTCCGAAGAAGAACTGAAAGAAGGTCCGTACAAGGGGTTCGAACCGGGCGAAATCGTCGGCAAGGAAGGCATCGAGCGCAGCTACAACCAGTTCCTCCACGGCACGCCGGGGATCTCGCGCTACCAGGTGAACGCGCTCGGCGAGCCGACGCCTGGCGGCAACCTCCACTCGACGCCGCCGATCCCCGGCAGGAGCCTGAAGCTGACGATCAACCCGGCGATGCAGAAGGCGGGCGAAGCGGCACTGGCCGAACGCGGTCTGCCGGGGGCATTCGTCTCGATGAACATCCACAACGGCGAAATCCTCGCCATGGGCTCCTACCCGACCTACGACCCGGCCGTCTGGACCAACATCAGCACCAAGCAATACGAAGCACTCGCCTCCGAAGAAACCGGCGCCCCGCTCCTCAACCGCGCGATCGCGAGCTACTACCCGACCGGCTCGACCTACAAGCTCATGACCGCGCTGGCGGGGCTGGAAAACGGCTACGTCACGGGCTCGACCGTGGTCGAAGACAACGGCTACATCGAACTCGGGACGCAGAAATTCGAAAACTCCGAAGGTGCCGTCAACGGGCCGATCTCCCTCGTCCACGCGATCGAAGTGTCGTCGGACGTCTACTTCTACAAGCTCGGCGCACGGATGTGGAACAACAACGACCTGCAGAACTGGTCCCACAAGATGGGGATCGGCGACCCGACCGGGATCGACATCCCGGGGCAGGTCGAAGGGCTCGTGCCGAGCAAGAAATGGCGCGACGAACTCTTCGAAAACGGTGAAACCGACCGGCCCTGGTCGCAGGGCGACGACGTCCAGCTCGCGGTCGGCCAGGGCGACCTGCAGACCAACCCGCTGCAGATGGCGATCGCCTACTCGACGCTCGGCAACGGCGGCACGGTCGTCACCCCGCACCTGGGCAAGGAAGTGCTGGACACGGCCGGGCGGGTGCTCCGGGAAATCGACCCGGGCCCGCGTCGTCACGTGGACATCAAACCGGAAACGCGGCAGCTGATCATGGAAGGGCTGCACCTGGCGACGTCCGGGCCGGGCGGGACGGCGACCCCGGTGTTCGGCGAATTCCCGATCCCGATCGCGGGCAAGACCGGTACCGCGGAACGCAGCATCTTCGAACCGAACCAGTCCTGGTTCATCTCGCTGGCGCCGTACCCGAACCCGAACATCGTCACCGTGGTGACGATCGAGAAAGGTGGTTTCGGCGCCGAATCCGCGGCGCCCGCCAACAAGCAGATCCTCGAAGCGTATTTCCACAACACGCTGAAGAAGGAATCGGAAGAAGGAACGGAAGCGGCCGAAGAAGGCTACGAAGAAGAATCCTCGCTCGAAGGATCCACCGAAGAAGAACTCCCGGGGGAAGAATCCACGGGGGAAGAAGTGCCGCTCGTCGAAACCGGGACGGGTGAAGGCGGATGATGTACGCGACGCGGGCGCGCCAGGCGCGGCCCGAGCTCTTCGACGATCGGCCGTCGATCGGCGAACGCCTCGGCCTCGCCCAGATGGACTGGGTGCTCACCCTCGCCGCGATCGGGCTGATCGGCTTCAGCGTCTTCACCCTCGGCCAGGCCACCACCCACGACGTCCCCGGCAGCCCCAACTATTACGTCGAGCGCCAGGCCATCTACGGGATCGTCGGGGTGATCGCGATGCTGGTCATGAGCCGGATCGACTATTCGCGCTTCCGCGAGCTGCGGGTCGGGATCTACGCCTTCGTCTGCATCTCGATCGCGCTGGTGTTCGTCTTCGGCTTCGCGGCGCTCGGCTCGCGGCGCTCCTTCGAACTCCCGTTCTTCTCCTTCCAGCCCTCCGAGCTGGCGAAGCTTCTGCTCGTCCTGGCCCTCGCGGGCTTCGTCATCGACGGTGCAAGGCGCGGTTCTCCAGTCCGCCGAACCCTTCGTTATTTGGCTCTGGGACTGGCTCCGGCCGCTCTCGTCTTCCTCCAGCCAGACCTCGGCACCTCATTGGTACTGGGCGTCGGGACCCTCGCCGTGATGTACTTCGGGGGAGTCCCATGGACCCATTTCGCGGCAATCGGCGGCGTAATCGTCGCCCTCATAGCTTTAGTCCTTGTGGTGGCGCCCGACGTCGGCCACCCCGTGCTCAAGGAATACCAGGAACAGCGACTTACCTCGTTCCTGCATCCGAGCTCGGATCCGGCGGGTGCGGGCTACCAGCAGGACCAATCCATGGTTGCCATCGGCGCCGGTCAGAAGACCGGGCGCGGCAACCAAGCCACCCAGACGCGGCTCGACTTCGTGCCCGAGCGCTCGACCGACTTCATCTTCGCGGTGATCGGGGAGCGCTACGGGTTCGTGGGCGCCGCGTTCGTCCTATCCCTTTACGCCCTTCTCATCTGGCGGGCGCTGCGGATCGTGACGCTCTCAAAGAACAGATACGGAATGCTGATCGCCGGCGGGATCGCCGTCGAGCTCTTATTCCAAGTCTTCGTCAACGTCGGGATGTGCCTCGGCATCATGCCCATCACGGGCATCCCCTTGCCGATGATGAGTTACGGAGGGTCCTCCGTGCTCGCTACCTTCCTGGCGATCGGAGTTCTTCAGAGCGTCAACATCCAGGCGCGTCTCAGCCGGCAGGGAAGGTTCGCGTGGTGATGCCTCTCTAGAGGGCCCGCGCATGCGTACCTAACCGAACTGAGCTGAACAAATGAAAAAAACCATTCTGGTGTCCGCCGAGCGAGGCGAGACCCGCGTTGCCGTACTCGAGGCGAAGACGAAAGGCGCCAAGGCCAACGTCGCGGAGCTCTACATGGAGCGCCGTGGCCGCCGCTCGATCGTCGGCAACATCTACAAGGGCAAGGTCGACAACGTCCTGCCCGGTATGGAGGCCGCCTTCGTCGACATCGGCCTCGAGCGCAACGGCTTCCTCCACGTCGACGAGATCGTCCTGCCCGACGGCCAGCAGGCTCCGCGGCGCGGCCGCGGTAGCGGCAAGGGCGCGCGGATCAACGAGCTGATCAAGCCGGGCCAGGAGATCCTGGTCCAGGTGGTCAAGGACCCGCTGAAGACGAAGGGCGCGCGGCTCTCGATGAACGTGTCGATCGCCGGGCGTTATCTGGTGTTCGCGCCACAGGGCTCCGGCGTCGGCGTCAGTCGTCGGCTCGCCGACAAAGAGCGTGATCGGCTCCGCAAGATGGTCGACCGGACCTACAAGGGCCCGGGCGGGCTGATCGTCCGCACCGCCGCGCACGGCGCCAAAAAATCCGACTTCGTGCGGGAGATCTCCTACCTGCAGAAGCTGAACGAGGTACTGCAGCGGCGCGCCGCGGACACGAAGGCGCCGGCGATGGTGTTCCAGGAGGCCGACCTCTCGGTGCGCGTCCTGCGTGACGTCTTCCTCAACGAGTTCGAAAAGGCGATCATCGACTCGGAGAAGCAGTTCGAGCGGGTGACGAGCTTCTTCCAGCGGACCGCGCCGGAGCTGGTCGACGGGGTCGAACTCTACAAAGGCCAGAAGCAGTCCCTGTTCGAAAAATACGGGATCGACCGGGAGATCGAGTCGACCCTGAACCGGCGGGTGGACCTGCCGAGCGGTGGCTACCTGGTCATCGACTATGCCGAGGCGCTGACCGTGATCGATGTCAACTCGGGGAGCTTCACCGGGCGCGGCAAAGGCGGCCTGGAGGAGACGATCACCAAGGTCAACACCGAGGCCGCCGAGGAGGCCGTCCGGCAGTTGCGGCTGCGGGACATCGGCGGGATCATCGTCGTCGACTTCATCGACATGGCGCGCGCCTCGAACCGGGACAAAGTGCTGAAGACGATGCGCAAAGCGCTCGACGCCGACAAGTCGAAGAGTTATGTGGTGGAGGTCTCGCCGCTGGGCCTGGTCGAGATGACGCGGCAGAACGTCACCGACGGGGTGCGCGAGATCCTCACCGAGATCTGCCCGACCTGCCACGGCGAGGGGGTCGTCCTGTCGGCCGAGACGGTGGCGCTGGACGGGTTGCGGAAGATGCGCGAAATCGCGGCGGAAAAATCTGCCGAGGCGTTCCTGATCCGGGTGAACCCGAAAGTCGCGGCGGCGCTGACCGACGCCGACAGTGGGCTGGCCGAGCTGGAGGACGAGACCGGTCGGCGCTTCCACTTCGAGGGCGGCGACGCGAACGCGATCGAGACCTTCGAACTGGTCGAGTCCGGGACGCGGGCCGAGATCGAGGAGCGGGCGCTGCCGTTCAAGGTCGGCGAGGAGGTGCTGGTCAAGATCGACGAGCCCCACATGTACAACGACGCCGACGCGGTGGCCCGGATCGACTCCTACATCGTCAGCGTCACCGGCGGCGGCCCCTACGTGGGGGAGCGCAAGCTGGTGCGGATCGAGGAGGTCCAGCGGGCGGCGGCGATCGCCTCGCTGCTGGGCGGTGAGGCCCCGAACGGCAACGGCAATGCCAACGGCGCCGGGAATGACGCTGAGAGCGACAACGGGCTAGACTCCGACGCTCCCGCGCGCAAACGTAGTCGCGGCCGCCGTGGCGGTCGGGGACGTTCGCGCGCCAAACAAGGTTCGACGGACGAGTAGTCGGAAGAGGAACGAGACAGCATGTACGCGGTGATCGAGAGCGGTGGAAAGCAGTACAAGGTCGAAGAGGGCACGTCGCTGCTGGTCGACCGCCTGGACGCCAAGGACGGCGACAAAGTCTCACTGCGCCCGGTGCTCTTCCGTGACGGTGACGTGATCGTCGGGGCGAAAGACCTGGCGAAAGTCAAAGTCGAGGCCAAGGTGGCCGGCCACCTGCGCGGTCCGAAGATCAAGGTCTTCAAATACAAGGCGAAGAAGGGCTACCGCAAACGCGCGGGCCACCGTTCCGAGCTGACCAAGCTCGAGGTGACCAGCCTCAAAGGCGCCAAAGGCGGCGCGGCGAAAAAAGCCGACGCGGAGAAAGCCCCGGCCAAAGCTGACGGAGAGGAGTCCTAATGGCTCATAAGAAAGGCCTCGGTTCCTCCCGAAACGGGCGCGAATCGAACCCGAACATGCTCGGCGTCAAGGTGTTTGCGGGTCAGCAGGTGACCGGCGGCGAGATCATCGTGCGCCAGCGCGGCACCCGGTTCTGGCCCGGCGAGGGCGTCGGCATCGGTCGTGACCACACGATCTTCGCGACCCGCGAAGGGAAGGTCTCCTTCCACTCCGCTCGCAAGG
The DNA here is from genome assembly GCA_018268415.1 of Actinomycetota bacterium. GTDB lineage: Bacteria > Actinomycetota > Thermoleophilia > Solirubrobacterales > 70-9 > VAYN01. The sequence goes on from JAFDWO010000157.1 coordinate 25,874, forward strand.
GCCGCACGATCAGCGTCCTCGCCGACGAGTAGCTGAGCCGCCGTGGACGACACGGCGAAAATCTGGGTCGAGGGCGGCGCGGGCGGCAACGGCTGCATCAGCTTCCGGCGCGAAGCGCACGTGCCCAAGGGCGGCCCGGACGGGGGCGACGGCGGGCACGGCGGTGACGTCGTGTTGGTCTGTGACCCGTCGCGGCGTGATCTCGGGGCGCTGCGCGGGAGCAAGCACTTCCGGGCACAACGGGGTCGTCACGGCGAAGGCGCCAACCGGCACGGGGCGCGGGGTGACGATCGCGTCATCCCGGTGCCGCCCGGCACGCAGGCGGTGACCGTCGAGGGCGCCGAGGTCGACCTGGTCGAGCCCGGCCGGCAGGCGGTGGTCGCGCGCGGCGGGCGCGGCGGCCACGGCAACCGGCGCTTCACGTCCTCCACCCGACAGGCGCCGCGCTTCGCCGAGAAAGGGACGAAAGGCGAAGCGGACTGGATCGACCTGCGACTGAAGCTGCTTGCCGACGTCGGCCTGGTCGGGCTGCCGAACGCGGGCAAGAGCTCGCTGCTCTCGAGGCTGACCCGGGCGACGCCGAAGGTCGCCGACTATCCCTTCACGACGCTTTCGCCGGCGCTGGGGACGATCGACGGGGAGGACCGCCAGGCGGTGCTCGCCGATATCCCCGGGCTGATCGAGGGCGCGGCGGCCGGGGCCGGGCTGGGTCATGAGTTCCTCGCCCACGTGGAGCGCTGCTCGATGCTCGTGCACCTGGTCGAGCTGGCGCCGCTCGAGGGCGATCCGGTCGGCAACTACGAGATGGTCCGGGGGGAGCTCGAGGCCTACGGGGCGGGCCTGGAGCGCCTGCCGGAGCTCGTCGTCCTGTCAAAGCGCGACCTGCTCGAGCCGGGCGCCGTCGACGCGGCGGTGGCCGAGTGGGAGGAGCGCCTCGGGGACGCCGTCCTCGGCGTGATGGCGGTGAGCTCGGCGACCGGCGAGGGGCTCGACGATCTGCGCCGCCGCATCCTGGCCGAGCTGGTGACGGTCCAGCCGCTCGGCGCGGCGCCTGCGGGCGCCGCGGCCGGCGAGTTCGAGTCCGAGCACCGCGTCTACCGCCCGGCCGGCGAGGGCGGCTACTGGGTCGAGCGCGAGGACGATGGCGGCTTTCGCATCGGCGGTCGCGGCGTTGAGCTCCTCTTCGAACGCCACGACACGAAAAACGAAGAAGCCCTCGCCTACCTGGAGCAGCGCCTCACCGAGATCGGCGTGATCGCCGCCCTGGCCAAGGCCGGCTTCGAGTCCGGCGACGACGTGCGCGTGGGCGAGGACGAGTTCGAGCTGCACATCTAGCGGGGACGGTGGGGCGGAGGGCGCAAGGGATGGGGCATCGGTGGTGGGGCTGGTCCGGACGCTCGCAAGCTGTCGCCCGGTCTGGCTCCGTGACCTCTCCAAGCTGTCGCCCGCAGGGAACGGGATGCGGCCGTCTCGTCCACGGCCCTGGCCGAGACGGCCGGGTATGAAACCAGTGGAAGATCCGTAACGCGGTCACGAAGACATCGCGAACTCCACGGTTCCTCCCGAGTTTCTCATGACCCGCGAAAGCGCGGTCGACCTAACCCACCTATAGCGCCGGTTAGGTCGACCGCGCTTTCTCAGGCCCCCGATCCCGGGCCGGAATGCGTCAGCGGGTGCGCGAGGGTGTGACGTTCCCGACATCTCCGTCACGACCCTTGCGTCCTGGATCCCGCTCCTCGGCCAAACCTCTCACGTAAGTCCGACTCCTCCCGTCCCGTGACGGCTATCCCCGCAAACCCTCACGTCCCGGGCGCCTCATGGGGGTCACAGCCTGCAGGACCCCCATGAGGCGCCCGGGCCTCCCTCGGACGGCCGGCAGGGGCCCGGGCCCTTTCCTCGGACGGTCCACAGCACGTCGGGCCAGGACCCGCACCCCCGCCGACGCCCCGCACCGCACCCCTCTCGGGTTGGGCTCGTGCGCTCGCTCGTAGACTTGCCGGCCATGACGCTGGTGGTAAAGCTGGGCTCCTCGGTCGTCGCTGCCGACGACGGGTCGCTGCGCGACGACGTGCTCGACTCGGTGTGCGCACAGGTCAGCGCGCTGGAGCGATCGGGGGAGCGGGTTGTCCTGGTCACCTCAGGGGCGATCGCGCGGGGGATGCGGCTGCTCGATCTCGGTGAGCGTCCGCGGGGGATGGACGCGCTGCAGGCCTGCTCGGCTGTCGGCCAAGGTGACCTCTTCCGCGCTTATGAGTCACGACTGGCCACGGGGGGGACGCGCGCGGCGCAGGTGCTGCTGACCCTCTCCGACGTGTCAGAACGGAGTCATTACCTCAACGTTCGCAACACCCTCGATCGCCTGCTCGACTGGAAGATCGTCCCGGTCATCAACGAGAACGACACGACGGCCACCGACGAAGTCACCTTCGGCGACAACGATTTCCTCGCGGCGCTGGTCGCGGCGCTGCTGAAGGCGCGGCTGCTGGTGCTGTTGACGAACACCGACGGGGTGTTCACGGGGGACCCGCGGAGCGATCCGGCGGCGCAGCTCGTGCCGAGCATCGAGGACACCCAGGTGCTGGAGACGATCCAGATCGGTGAGTCCTCGGCCCTCGGTCGGGGAGGTATGCAGAGCAAGATCACCTCGGCGCGGATCGCCAGCGAGTCGGGCGTACCGGTGGTCATCTGCAACGGGACGCGGGCCGAGGAGCTGGCCGCGGCGGCGGCCGGTGGTGAGATCGGCACCCGTTTCATGGCGCGGGTGGACGGGCGGCTGTCGCCGTACAAGCTGTGGCTCAAATACGCCAAGCAGCCGACCGGGTCGGTGGTCGTCGACGCGGGGGCCGCGGTGCGGCTTCGGGACAGCGGCTCGAGCCTGCTGGCAGTCGGCGTCACCGGTGCCGAGGGCGGCTTCCAGCCCGGCGATGCGGTCTGGGTGGTCGAGAAGGGCCTCGACCGTCCCCTCGGCAAGGGGATCTCCGAGTACTCCTCGAGCGACGTTGCCCGGACCGCCGGGCACCGGAGCGCCTACCTGCGCGAGCACTTCCCGGCGGTCCCCGAGGAGGTCATCCACCGGGACCGCTTCGTGCTGTTGTAGGGCCGACTTTGAGGCGTCTCCGTGTCGGACGGGGTGCGCCGGGCGCGGCCGGTTACCCTTTCCGGGATGGCCGTAGTGAGCAGAAGCATCCCCGAGAGCTGTGTCGCCGCGAAGCGCGCCGCCCGCGTGTTGGCGAGCGCGCCGACGGCCGCCAAGGACGCGGCGCTGGCGGCGACCGCCCGTCTGCTCGACGAGCGCACCGAGGCGATCCTGGAGGCGAACGTCGCCGATCTGGCCGACGAGCGCGCCGCGGGTCTCACCGATGCCCTGCGTGACCGGCTGACGCTGACGGCCGAGCGGGTCGCGGCGATGGCGGAGGGCGTGCGCGTCGTCGCCGCGTTGGCTGACCCGGTCGGCGAGGAACTTGACCACCGGACCCTGGCGAGCGGTATCGACCTGCGCAAGGTCCGGGTGCCGCTCGGCGTCGTCGGGGTGATCTACGAGGCGCGCCCGAACGTGACGATCGACTGTGCGGCGCTGACGATCAAGAGCGGCAACGCGATCGTCCTGCGTGGTTCGAGCTACGCGCAGCACTCCAATGCGGCGCTGGCGGCGATCGTCCGCGAGGCGCTCGTCGAGGCGGGGCTGCCCGAGGACTCGGTATTGCTGCTCGACTCCGGCGACCGTGACGGATTGGCCGAGCTGGCGACCCAGGAGGGTCTCGTCGACCTGCTGATCCCGCGTGGAGGTGAGGGGCTGAAGGAGGCGATCAAGGCCGTCGCGACGGTGCCGGTGATGTACGCGGCGGCGGGCAACTGTCACGTCTACGTCCACGCCGAGGCCGACCTGGAGATGGCGACGCGGATCGCGGTCAACGCGAAGGTGCAGCGCCCGGGCGTCTGCAACGCGGCCGAGAAGCTGCTGCTCGACGAGGCGATCGCGGCGAGCCACGGCCCGACGATCCTGGCGGCACTGGCGGCGGAAGGCGTGGAGCTGATCGGCGACGCGCGGGCGCGGGCAATCGCCGGCGAGTCGGTCGCCATGGGCGAGGCGAGCGACGAGGACTGGGACACCGAGTACCTGGCGCTGAAGATGGCGGTCGCGGTGGTCGACTCGGTCGACGACGCGATCGACCACATCAACGCGCACGGCACCGGTCACTCGGAGGCGATCATCACCGAAGACGCGCAAGCTGCCGACGCCTTCGTCGCGGGGGTCGACGCCGCCGCCGTCTACGTGAACGCCTCGACGCGGTTCACCGACGGCTTCGAGTACGGAATGGGTGCCGAGATCGGCAACTCGACCCAGAAGCTCCACGCGCGCGGCCCGATCGGGATGCGCGAGCTGACCACGACGAAGTACGTCGGCCGCGGCAGTGGCCAAGTTCGTGGCTGACGCGCCCGGGGCAGGCATCGGGGTCCTCGGGTCGGCCTTCAATCCGCCGCACCTCGGCCACCTGGCCCTCGCCCAGGAGGCGCTCTGGCAGCTGGGCCTGGCCGAGGTGATCCTCGTTCCGACCGGAGTCGCCCCGCACAAGCGGATCGCCGACGACCCGGGGAAAGAGCTGCGGGTGACGATGACCAGGCTGGCGGCCGCCGACGACCCGCGCTTCTCCGTCTCCGCCCTGGAGGTCGAACGCGAGGGGCCGTCCTACACGTATGAGACCTTGGAGCAACTTGCTGAGGAAAGAGGCGAAAGTGATCTCGTATTCGTGATGGGGGCTGACGCCGCCGTCGGACTTGAGAGCTGGCGTGAGCCCGAGCGGGTGGTCGGGTTGGCGCGCCTCGCGGTGGCAAGGCGTTCGGGCATCTCCGACGCAGAGGTGGCGGCGGTGATGCGCAGCCTCGGCGCCGAGGGGCGCGCGACGATGCTCGAGATGCCTCAGTTCGGTGTGTCTTCCTCAGCGGTTCGCGAGCGCGCCGCAGCCGGCCGGCCGCTTCGCTACCTCGTTCCGGAGCCGGTAGCCCGATTCATCGAGGAGAAGGGGATCTACGCTTGAATCCGGTCCAGTCAGAGAACCTGGCTCGGCGGCTCGCCGAGCTTGCCGATTCGAAAAAAGCCGAGGACATCGTCGTGCTCGACATGCGCGGCCTGGTGGCCTACACCGATTTCCTCGCCATCTGTACGGCGCGCAACGAGCGCCAGGCCCGGGCGATCACCGATGAGGTGCGCCAGCGGGTCAAGCGCGAGTCCGGCCTCTTACCCGGAGGGGTCGATGGCGGGGGCGACGCGGGGTGGACGATCCTCGACTATCTCGACGCGGTCCTGCACGTTTTCACGCCGGAAGCGCGCGATCGGTACCAGCTCGAGGACCTCTGGCACGAGGCGCCTCGCCTGGAGCTCGACTTCGAGGCACCCGAAGCGAGCGCCGCCGCCGGCGCGTAGCCGCTCGCTCGCCGGCCACCCGCGCGGGAAAGCCGTCGCCTCGCCGGTCGATCGGCGCTCCCGGCGGGGCCCTGAGCGCCCCAGCGGCCGCCGGGCCGCAGGGGAAACGCCATCGAGCCTTCCGAAGGAACAGCGGAAACGCGACCGAGCCTTCCTGCGGGTTCGTGCGCGTCCTCTCCCGGTCCTCGTGCCGCGAGATGTCGTCGGGCGGGACGTAACCAAAGTTACGTCCGAACCCCCGTCTACGGTCGCGCCCATGACCAGCTTCAGATGGGCGCTCTTCGGCTATCGCCGCACCGAAGTCGACGGCGCCGTCGCCGCTCGGGATGCCCGCATCGTCGGGCTCGAGCAGGATGCGGCGACCCTGGGCGAGCGGAACTCGGCGCTCGAGGCGCAGAGCCTGATCCAGGTGCGCGCGATCGCCTCCCACGAGGCCGACCTTTCCTCGCTGTCGGCGATGGTGATCGAGCGGGAGCGGACGATCCGCGATCTGACCCAGCGTCTCGAGGAGGCGAACGCCGTTCACGACCGCAGCATCGCCTCGCTCGACTCCGTCTCGGCGCGGCTGGAGGAACTGCAGGCCCAGGCACGCGGGCAGGCCACCCGGATCCGGATGAAGGCACTGCGGGAGGCGGTCGAGGTGAGCAAGCGCGTGCAGGAGCTGAACGAGGTCGAAGCCGACGACCCTGAGCCGGGGGAGCCGAGCACCGATATCGCCGCCGAAGCCGCGGCGATCGAGGACGCGGCGCCGGCGCCCAGCGCCAACGGCTCGGCCAACCGCAACGGGCATGCATCCGCTGATCCCGACGCCTCCTGGGAGCCGGGTCTGTACGAAGGCAGGCTCCGCCTCGAGATCGGGCCGCTGGGCGACTTCTCTCAGCTGGTCGGATTCGAGGAGACCGTCGGCAGGATCGGCGCCACCGACATCTCGGTCGAACGCTTCTCCGAGGGCCGCGCGACCTTCTCGATGCGGCTCGACCAGCCGGTCGACCTGCTGGGCGAGCTCGAGTCCCTCTCCAGCCTCGACTTCAAGGTGCGCCATACCGCGCCCGACAACCTGATCCTGGACGTCGACGAGGACGGCCCCGAGCGCCACGCCGCCTAGCGGCAGCATCGAACCAGCCTGCGTCGCTAGACTGGGCGACCCGATTGAGAGTTTCCGCGGGGCTGTAGCTCAGCTGGAAGAGCGCTTCGCTGGCAGCGAAGAGGTCAGGGGTTCGAGCCCCCTCAGCTCCATACCCGACGAAGTCGCGTCGCGGGGCATCGGCACGCCGATGCCCCGGATCCGCGGACTGGCGAGCCGTGTGCCGCCCTGCCCTCATAAGATCGCCTGCCGATGAGCGCCTACGAACCCAAGACGATCGAGAGCAAGTGGCAGAAGGTGTGGGCCGACGAGCGCACCTGGGAGGTCCCGAATCCCGGGCAGCCCGGATTCGACGCGGAGAAGCCGAAGGCCTACGTCTGCGAGATGCTTCCCTATCCGTCGGGTGAGCCTCACGTCGGCCATCTCAAGTGCTATGCGGTCGGTGATGCGATCGCGCACTTTCGCCGTCGCCAGGGCTTCCAGGTCATGCACCCGATGGGCTACGACGCCTTCGGCCTGCCGGCCGAGAACAACGCGATCAAAACCGGCGAACCGCCGCGGGTGGCGACCGAGCGTTCGATCGAGTCGTTCCGGCGCCAGTTCCGCTCCTGGGGGATCTCGATCGATTGGTCGCGCGAGCTCGCCACCCACCAGCCCGAGTACTACCGCTGGACCCAGTGGATCTTTCTGCAGCTCTTCGAACGCGGGCTCGCCTACCGCACCGAGGCGCCGGTCCAGTGGTGCCCGAAAGACGCGACGGTGCTCGCCAACGAGCAGGTCGTCGACGGTCGCTGCGAGCGCTGCGGCACCGAGGTGATCCAGAAAAACCTCGAGCAGTGGTTCTTCAAGATCACCGACTACGCCGACCGTCTGCTGTCGGATTTCGACCTGCTCGACTCCTGGCCCGAGCATGTGGTGACGATGCAGCGCAACTGGATCGGCCGCTCCGAGGGTGCCGAGGTCGTCTTCCGTTGTGACGAAGTAGACCTCGACTTTCCCGTCTTCACGACGCGCCCCGACACGCTCTTCGGCGCGACGTTCTTCGTCTTGGCGCCGGAGCACCCGCAGCTGGAGAAGCTGGTCGCCGGAACCCCGGCCGAGGCGGCGGTCCGCGAGTACGTCGACCGGGTTGGCCGCGAGTCGGCCGAGGAACGCGGTGCCGAGGACCGCGAGAAGACCGGTGTGGCGCTCGGCCGCAGCGTCGTCAACCCGGTCAACGGCGAGTCGATCCCGATGTACGTCGCCGATTACGTGCTGATGGAGTACGGGACCGGCGCGATCATGGCGGTCCCCGGCCACGACTCGCGCGACTATGACTTCGCCAAGGCGTTCGACCTGCCGGTGAAGCGCGTGATCGAGGGGACCGATCCGGAAGCGCCCGGAGATGCCGAGGGCCTGCCTTATACGGGCGACGGGCCGATGGTCAATTCCGGTCGTTTCGACGGCCAGGGGAACCGCGATGCCTACGCGGCGATGATCGGCTGGCTGGGGGAGGAAGGCCGCGGCAAGACCGCGGTCAACTACCGCCTGCGCGACTGGCTGCTGTCCCGGCAGCGCTACTGGGGCGCGCCGATCCCGATCGTCTACTGCGACGCCTGCGGGCCGGTGCCGGTCCCCGAGGATCAGCTGCCCGTCGAGCTGCCCGAGATCGACGATTACGCCCCGCACGGCCAGAGCCCGCTAGCCGCGGCCGCCGACTGGGTGGCGACCAAGTGTCCGAGGTGTGGCGCCGCGGCCCGGCGGGAGACCGACACGATGGACACCTTCGTCGACTCCTCCTGGTACTACATCCGCTATCTCGACCCGCGTAACGAGGAGGCGGCGTGGGGCCGCGAGGCGGCCGACCACTGGATGCCGGTCGACCAATACATCGGCGGGGTCGAGCACGCGATCCTCCACCTGATGTACGCGCGGTTCCTGGTCAAGGCGCTCGCCGACCTCGGCCACCTCGAGGTGCAGGAGCCGTTCGCCAGCCTCTTCGCGCAGGGGATGATCACGCGTGACGGGGCGAAGATGTCGAAGTCGCGCGGCAACACCGTGAGTCCGGCCGAGTACGTGGAGCGTTATGGCGCCGATACCTCCCGCACCTACGTCTGCTTCATGGGCCCGCCGGAGCGCGGTGGCGACTGGACCGACGAGGGGGTGGAGGGGGTCAACCGCTTCCTCTCACGCCTGTGGCGACTCTGTGACGAGGTTGCGGAGCGGACCACGGCGGACGGCGACCCGGCGGCGACGGAGGGCGACGCGCGGGCGCTGGTCGCAAAGGCGCACTGGTCGATCGACAAGGCGACCAAGGACTTCGAACGCGGGTTCCAGTTCAACACCGTGATCGCGGCGGTGATGGAGCTGGTGAACGACGGCTACCGGCTGAAGGACGGCCTCTACGGCGATCGCGGCGGTGAGGCGGCGCTGCGCTTCGCTACCGCGACGGCTGCCTCGCTGGTCTTCCCCTTCGCGCCGCACCTCGGCGCGGAGGTTTACGAGCGGATGACCGGCGGGCGGGTCTGGGAGCAGCCCTGGCCGACCGCCGACGAGGCGATGCTGGCCAGCGATTCGGTGACGCTCGTCGTCCAGGTGAACGGCAAATTGCGCGCCCGGATCGAGGCGCCCGCGGAGGCGCCACAGGAGGAGCTCCTGGCGCTCGCCAAAGCCAATGAGAACGTCACGAAGTTCCTCGACGGCAAGCAGATCGTCAAGGAGATCGTCGTTCCCGGCAAGCTTGTCAACCTGGTCGTCAAGTAGGCAAGGCGGCGGATCCCGCGCGCCCATCGTCCGGTTTTGGTAGAAACGGCCCGTGCTCGTCAGGCGCCTCTCGGAAGCTCCGGTCGAGGAGTGGCATCGCCTCCGCACCCACGTCCTGATGGACGCGGGCGAACTCGGTGCGCGCAACCTCTCCGTGACGTGGCTCGTCCTGCCGGGGGGCTGCGAACAGCGGCTGCGCTCCCAAGGCGAAGCCGAGCAGGTCTACGTGGTGGTGCGCGGGGGGGCGACGATGTCGGTGGCCGGCGATACCCAGGCGGTCTCGCAGGGGGATCTGATCCTCGTTCCACCGGCGACCGAACACGCGGTCCGCAACGACGGCGGCGAGGAGTTCGCCTGCCTCTCGATCCAGTCGCCGCCGGTCGCGGCGGAAGAGCTGTACAGCGACCAGCTCGCCGAGGTGGCGGGCTACGACGACGAGGACGACTACTAGACCCGGTTCGGTAGCACTCTTTTTGCTTTCTGCGCGCCACGCGCGCGCATTTCCCCGGCAGGGTCGGGGCCATGCCGGAATTGAGCAGGACCCAGATGGCCGTCTACGGCGCGATCGCGGTCGCGCTGCTGTTCGTCGGCGCGCGCGCGGTCCGCGGCGAGGATGCGGGCGGGGGCGGCGGCTCGACCTACGCGGACTACTCGTCCGAATCGGCGACCGAAGGCGAAGCCGGCTTCTCGGTCGAAGAAGGCGGCAGCGACGTCGTGGTCGACGTCACCGGCGCGGTGTCGGATCCCGGCGTCTACCGGATGCCGGCCGGGAGCCGGGTGAACGACGCCGTGAAGAGGGCGGGAGGGGCGACCGGGAAGGCCGCGCTCCGCCTGATCAACCTTGCCGCGCGCCTGGCCGACGGCCAGCAGGTGGTGGTGCCCGAGGCCGCGCCGACGGGCGCGGGAGGCGTGCCGACGAGCGCTGCCGGCGCCCTCGGCGCCGAAGACGCGCCGATCAGCCTGGGCACTGCGACCGCGGCCGACCTGGACACGATCGACGGCATCGGCCCCGTGACCGCCGAAGACATCATCGATTTCCGCGAAGAACACGGGGGGCTGTCGTCGATCGACCAGCTCGACCAGATCTCCGGGATCGGGCCGGCGACGATGGAAGCGCTCCGCGAGCGACTCCAGCCCTGAGCCGATGTCATGCGCTCGCCACGTCCCTCACTGCCGATCCTGGTCGGGATCGCCGTCCTCGTGGCGGTGGCCGTCGCCCGCTCGGCCGAGATCCGCGAGCGCGCGATGGCCGAACTGGGGGAGGGGATGCCGCCCCGCGAGGCGGCGCTCGCGCGCGGCTTCGTCCTCGGGGAAGACGACGGCCTCGACCCGGACACGAAGGAGGACTTCGTCCGGGCCGGACTCAGCCACCTGACCGCCGTGAGCGGCGAGAACGTCACCCTCCTCGCCCTGCTCGCGATGCCGGTCCTCGCCGCCTTCGGGATCCCGCTGCGGGAGCGCCTTGTCTGGGTTGTCGGCCTGATCGCGGTCTACGTCCCGCTGGCCGGGTCCGGCCCCTCGATCCAGCGCGCCGGTGTGATGGGTGCCGCCGGGCTCCTGGCGACGCTGGCGGGACGCCGGGCGTCCCGTCTCTACGCCATCGGCCTGGCGCTGGTGGTGACGCTGGCGGTCGATCCCGGCGTCGCGGGCGACGTCGGTTGGCAACTGAGCTTTGCCGCCGTCCTCGGCATCCTCCTGCTCGCGGCCCCGATCAGGAACGGACTGATCGGTCGTCTCGGTCCCGGTCATTGGCGCCGCGCCCTGGCCGATGGCGTCGCCGTCACGGTCGCCGCCACCATCGCCACCGCTCCGCTGATCGCGTTCGTCTTCGAAGAAATTTCCCTGACCGGCCTGGCTGCCAACGTGCTGGCCCTGCCGGCGGTGGCGCCCGCGATGTGGCTCGGCATGGTCTCCGCGGCCCTCGCCCAGATCCCCGGCATCCCGCCGGCCCCGTTGAACGGCCTCGATGCCCTCCTCCTCGCCTACATCGCCCAGGTCGCGGCCTGGTGCGGCCGACCGAGCTGGGCGGTGCTCCACGTCCACATCGACCTCGTCACGATGCTCGCGACCTACGCGACGATCGCCGGGGGGATCGTCGCCGCGGCTCGCCTCTCCCGGGCCCGCCGCCTGTCCGCCGCCCGCGCCTCCGGCGCCCCGACCGGCGCCCCGGCCGCTGCGGTCGATCTAACCGGCGCCCCGACCGGCACCCCGGCCGCTGCGGTCGATCTAACCGGCGCTATGGGTGGGATAGGACGACCACGGCCCGGCAAGGGTGGGAAAGGACGACCGCGCTCCGGGCGGTGGCGAGGTCTCGTTGCGCTCGCGGCTCTCGCCGCCGCCGCGGTGATCGGCGTTGTCTTCTGGCCCGGTGGATCCGACGCTCCGGTCGGTCCGCCGCCTGGGTTGCGGATCGACGTCCTCGACGTCGGCCAGGGCGACGCGATCCTCCTGCGCCCGCGCGGTGCGCCCGCGGTCCTCGTCGACGGCGGCCCTCCTGGCGGCGGGCTCGTCGCCAAGCTTCGCGAAGAGGGAGTCTCCCGGCTCGGGGCCGCGATCGTCACCCACGATCAATCCGACCACGCGGCCGGAATCGCGGACGCGCTGGGACGCCTGCCGATCTCCCGGCTCGTCTACGGCCGCCTCCATCGCCGGCTGGCCGCCGCCGCGCGCGCCTCCGGCGTCCGCCCCGAGCGGGTCGCGGCGGGAAAGACGTTGCGCTCGGGCTCGCTCGCCCTGGAAGTGCTCTGGCCTCCGGCCGTCCTGCTCGCCGAACGGGCTTCCGGCACCGACCCGAACGCGCTGGCCCTCGTGCTCCGCGCGCGCTGGCACCGCTTCACGATGCTCCTCACCGCCGATGCCGAGGCCGAGGCGACGCCGCTCGACCCCGGTTCGATCGACGTGCTCAAGGTCGCCCATCACGGCTCCGACGACTCCGGGCTCGGACCGCTGCTCGATCGCATCCGCCCGCGCCTCGCGGTGATCTCGGTCGGCGCCGACAACCCGTACGGCCACCCGACCCTTGGCACGCTCGCGACCCTCGCCGCGCACCACGTGCCTACCCTTCGCACCGATCTCGACGGCACCGTCGAGATCGACGTGACCCGCCAGGGCTTCTCCGTAGACTCGAACTGATGCCCGACGAGATGCGCCCGCTCTACCTGATCTCCGGCACCGACGGGGCGAAAATCGAGGCGACGCGCCAGCGGTTGCGCGCCCGCGCCGAACGGGAGGGAGGAGACGGGGCGCTCGAGGTCTTCGAGCCGAGCGAGGGCCGCGGCGCTCCCGACCACGAGGCGCTCCTGGCGGCGATCCCGGCGATGTCGTTGATGGGCACGCGCCGCTATCTGCTCGCCGACAGCGTCGAGAAATGGCGCGACAAACAGCAGGCGGCAGTGGCGGAGGCGATTGGCGGGGCGCTGCCTCCCGACCTCACCCTGGTCCTCATCGCCCGCGCCAAGGCGCCGGCCAAGCTGCTGAAAGCCGTCAAGGCAGCCAAGGGCGAGATCCACAACTTCGAGGCGCCGAAAGCCCGTGACATGCCGCGCGCCCTGGTCGCGGACGCCCAGCGGATCGGCTTCAAGCTCGATCCGGCCGCTGCACGCCTCCTGGTCGAACGCATGGGCCCCGAGCCGCTCCGCCTCCGCAACGAGCTCGAGCGCCTGGCGCTTTGGGCCGGCGACGCGGGCCAGGTCACGGCCGCGGACCTCGAGGAGATGATTGCCGACACGTCCGAAGCCGCGGTCTGGACCCTCTCCGACGCGGTCATCGAGGGCGACGCGCGCACCGCGCTGCGGGTCGGTGAGCAGCTGATCGAGCAGGGCGAGAACGTCACCGGCCTGATCTACGGGCTCGCGTCCCGCCTCCGTGCCGCCTGCGCGGCCGCCGCGATGCTGGAGGAGGGGATGGCACCGCGTGAGGTCGAGTCGCAGCTCAAGATGCACCCTTATGCCGCCAAGCAGTTGGTCGCCCGCCTGCGCGATGCCGACCTCACCAACCTTCGCCTCGCGACCGAGACGCTCGCCCAGCTCGAGCGCTGGTGCCGCGGCGATGCCGATTACGGCGATGAGCTCGCGTTTACCCTGGCGTTGCGCGGGATGACCGCGGCCAAGTAGCCGAGCGAGAGCCGCGCAGCGCAAGGAAGCGTGAGGTAGCGCGCTCGGCAGGTGACCGAACCGGGACGCCGGGGGGCGATGGTTTGCAGCGGGCTACTTCGCGGCGGCACCGGCGCCGGCACCGGCGGAAGCAGCGATCCTTGCCGCTTTCGCCTTCTTGCGCGCACCGGTGTTCTTGTGCAAGGCGCCCTTCTGGACGGCCTTGTCGATCTTCGAGGTCAGCTCGCGCTGCTCTTTCTCGATCGCACTCGAGTCGCCCGACTCGACCGCCGTCTCCAGGCGCCGGAAGTAGGTCTTCACGGTGCTGGTCAGCAGTCGGTTCTCGGTGCGCTCGCGCTCGCTGCGAAGTATCCGCTTTTTCTGTGAGGCTATGTTGGCCATGTCGATGTGCCCGACCAAGCTCTTCTCGGCTCCGGGCGGCCGCCGACTATAGCGACTGAGAACGAAGCTTGGAGAGATCCGAGGCACCCGACACCCCCAACCACGGCACGCGCGCGATCAACGCGGACGTTGCCGTGGGTGAGGCCGAGGCGTTCTACCCGAGCGAGGAATTCGTCCTGCCGACGCCGCGGACCGGCCAGGGAGGCCGGATCGCCCGGTCGACCGCGTTCTTCTCGGTCGCCACCGCCGCATCGCGCGTCGCCGGCCTCGCCCGCGAAATCGTCGCCGCCGGCTACTTCGGCGTCAAAGGTCCGGTGTCCGCCTTCACGATCGCCTTCCAGGTTCCGAACCTGGTCCGGGCGCTGTTCGCCGACGCCGCCCTGCAGCCCGCCTTCGTCCCCGTCTTCACCGACCTGGTCGGTCGCCGTCAGTACCGCGAGGCCTTCCGCCTCGCCTCGACCCTGCTGTTGCTGATCACGATGGTCCTCGGGGCGCTCACCGCGATCTTCGTGCTCGCCGCGCCGGTGATCATCCCGGTCTTCGCACCGGGCTTCGAAGAATCCCTCGTCGATCTGACGGTCTCCCTTTCCCGCGTCCTCTTCCCGATCCTGATCCTGCTCGGGATCAGCGGCATCGTGGTCGGGATCCTCAACAGCTACGACCGCTTCGGTGCCTTCGCGATCTCGCCGTTCTTCTGGAACGTGACGATCATCGTCGTGCTCGTCGTCCTCGAGCCGCTCTTCCACGGCGAAGACAAGATCTACGCCTACGCGATCGGCATCCTGATCGGCACCGCGGTGCAGCTGGTGATTCCGGCCTGGGACCTCCGCCACACGCCGTACCGCTTCACCTGGAGCCTCGACTGGCGCCATCCCGGCGTCCGCCGGGTGCTGCTGCTGATGTTGCCGGTGACGATCAGTCTCGGCCTGATCAACTTCAACGCCCTGATCAACAGCTTCTTCGGCAGCCTCGTCTCGAAGGAAGCGCCGGCCGCGATCGACAAAGCCTTCCGCCTCTACCAGCTGCCGCAGGGGATCTTCTCGGTGGCGATCGCCACGGTGCTCTTTCCGACCCTCGCCCGCTTCGCCAACAACAAGGAATTCGTCAACCTGCGGGCGACGTTGGCGAACGGGATGCGCCAGATCCTCTTCGTGCTGGTCCCGGCGGCGGCGACGTTCCTCGCCCTCTCGGATCCGATCATCCGGCTGGTCTACCAGCGCGGCGAATTCCACGCCAACGAAACCGTGGTCGTCGCCACCGCCCTCTTCTGGTTCGCCTTCTCGCTGCCCACGAACGGTGTCTACCTCCTTCAGACCCGCACCTTCTTCAGCCTCCAGAAACCGTGGCAGGCGACCGGGCTGGCGGTGATCGACCTGGTCGTCTCGGCGCTCGCCGCCTGGGCGCTCTACGGGCCGTTCGGGGTGGGCGGGATCGTCGCCGGCACGGGCATCGGCACCAGCGCCGCAGTCTTTGCCCAGGCCTACATCCTGCGTCGCGAATTCGGTGGCCTGGAGCTCGGGCGGCTGCTGTCGACGACGATCCGCATCTCGATCGCCTCGCTCGCCCTGGCCGCGGTCAGCTGGGTGGTCTGGGACCTCCTCGACCAGGCCCTGGGTCGCAGCACGGTGGCGCAGATCGTCTCGCTGGGAACGGGCATGACCGTCGGCGCGATCGTCTACCTGGGCGTGGCCTGGGTGCTGCGGATCGCCGAGCTCGAGCAGATCCTCCGCCTGCTGCGGCGGCGCGGTGGCTAGGTGCTCGGGCCGGGGCGATATCTGCTCGGAGCGGTCGAGCTGTTGGCGCTCGTCGGCTGCGCCTGGCTGGGCGCGGTGCGGGTGCGGCGGCGGTGGCTGACGGAGGTCGGCGCCGAGGCCGGGTTCCTGGCGAGCGCCGTGCTGGCCGTGGCGCTGCTGATCTGGGTGGCGGAGGCGCTGGGCACGGTGTCGCTGTTCAAGCCGTTGCCCTACCTGCTGGCGGTGGCGGTGGTGGGCTTGGTCCTTTGGCGTCTCGTCCCACCCGCGGGTGGCGCGCCGATGGGGGCCCCCCACCGCGCGCAGGCTGCAGAGCAGCCGAGCACAGTGGGGGAAATCGGCGTGACAGGACCCGCGGCCGCGGCGCCCCCGTCCCTCTGGGCCACGGTCATAGCCCTGGTGATCGCCGGCATCGCGATCGGCCACTTCGTCGGCGGCGTGAAGCTCCGCCTCGGCACCGGCATGACCGGCTTCGACTCCACCTGGTACCACGGCCCGTTCGCGGCCGGCTTCTATCAGTCCGGCAACACGATCGACCTCCATTTCATCGCCCCGCAGTTCCTCGCCTGGTTCTACCCGGCCAACAGCGAAGTCGTCCACGCGATCGGCATGCTCGCCTTTTCCCGGGACCTGCTCTCGCCGCTGCTCAACCTCGGTTGGTTCGCGGGGTGTCTGCTGGCGTGCTGGTGCATCGGCCGGCCGTTCAAAGTGGCGCCCTGGTCGCTCGCGCTGGGCGCGCTCGCGCTGAGCGTCCCGGCGCTCGCTGACCAGGCGGGGGAGGCGCGGAACGACATCGTCGGGATCTTCTTCCTGCTCGCGGCGGTGGCTATTGCCCTGAACGCGGCGGTGGGCTCCGGGGGAATTCGCCGACCTGATCGATCGGCAGCCAGGTCGACGAGTTCCCTCGGGGACGAGGCCGGGGCGGAGGGACTTTCGACCGGCGCACTGCTATTGGTCGGCCTCGCGATCGGTCTCGCGGCCGGGACGAAGCTCAACTTCCTGTTGCCGGCGGCGGTGTTCGTCCTCGGGCTGACGGCGCTGGCGCCCGGCGGCGCTCGGTGGCGGACGCTCGCCGCCACGGGTGGGATGGCCCTGGCCGGGGGCGGCTACTGGTACCTGAGGAACCTGGTCCAGAGCGGGAATCCGCTGCCCTGGATCCATCATCTGGGACCGATCGACCTTCCGGCGCCCGAACAGGCCCTGGGCGGCCGGGAAGCCCACAGCGTGTTCACCTACCTCACCGACGGCTCGGTCTGGTCGGAATGGTTCCTCCCGGGCCTCCGCGGCGGCCTCTGGATCATCTGGCCGGCCCTGGGCCTCGCCGCCCTCGCAGGCCTGCTCCTCGCCCTGCTTCCCCTCTTCCGTCACAAACCCCCAACACCCCCCCGTTCATGGGCCGAAAACTCAAGCCTGGGTGGAGTTTTCGGCCCATCAACATCGAGGGTGTTGGGAATTGCCGGCATTGTCGGGCTCGCTGCGGCGGTGTCGTGGTTGGTGTCGCCGACCTCGGCGTCGGGGCCGGACGGGATGCCGCGGGGGTTCGAATCGGGGCTCCGTTACCTCACCCCGGCGCTCATCCTCGGCCTCGCCCTGCTGCCGGTCGTCCCTCCGCTGCGAGCCTTTGCCGCCCACCTCGCGTCCCTCGGGCCGAAGCTCGGCGAGCGGCCCCTTCCGCCGCACCGTCTGCGTTCGGGGCCGGATAGCGACCCGAAACGCAGGCGCACTGTGGAAGAAGACCGACTTCCGCGGCGGTGGGTGGCGGGGATCGTTACGGGGGCGGTGCTGATCGCCGTGGTCGTCGGCTATCCGGTCGAGCGGCACTACCTGCAGAACCGCTATCGCGATCCGAGCTTCACGACCCCGGGACTCGACGCCGCCTTCGCCTGGGCCCGGGACATCTCCGGCGCCCGCATCGCGACGACGGGCACGCGGCAGTACCCCCTGTTCGGGACCGACCTGTCGAACCGGGTCGCCTACCTCGGGATCGATCGCCCGCATGGGGGCTTCGAGGAGGCGCCCAGCTGTCGTCGATTCCGGCGGCTGATCAACGAAGGCGACTACCAGTACGTCGTCGCGACGAGGGACCGGATCGAACCGGGGAAGCCGCCCTACCCTCCGCAGGCAGCCTGGACCGCCGGCCCGAATGCCGAAGTGATCCTGAAGAAGAAGCCGACGGTCGTTTTCCGCATCAAGGGGGAACTTGACCCAAAGACCTGCCCATGAGGGGGGAGAGGTCGGTGTTCTCGGGGCTTAGGGGTCTGCGGCCGGCCTAGTGGTCGGTGCTCGGGAGGGCGGTGCCGACATCGCCCTCGGGGCGCCCGCGGGCGGGCGTGTTCATACTCGTGGCTCGCGCATGGACAAGATTCGCAACTTCTCGATCATCGCCCACATCGACCACGGCAAGTCGACGCTCGCCGACCGCATCCTCGAGCTCACCGGCGCCGTGGATCCGAAAAAAATGCAGGCACAGCTGCTCGACTCGATGGACCTCGAGCGGGAGCGGGGGATCACGATCAAGGCTCAGGCCGTGCGGGTGGATTACGCCGCCGCCGACGGGGAGACCTACAACCTGCACCTGATCGACACGCCCGGGCACGTCGACTTCTCCTACGAGGTGTCGCGGAGCCTCGCCGCCTGCGAGGGCGCGCTGCTGGTGGTCGACGCCGCGCAGGGCGTCGAGGCGCAGACCGTCGCCAACACCTATCTGGCGATCGAGAACGGGCTCGAGCTGATTCCGGTGATCAACAAGGTCGACCTTCCCGGCGCCGAGCCGGAGCGGGTCGCCCAGGAGATCGCCGACCTGCTCGGCACCGATCCCGAGGACGCGCTCTGGATTTCGGCCAAGACCGGCAAGGGCGTCCCCGAGGTGCTGGAGGCGATCGTCGCGCGCATCCCGCCGCCGGAGGGCAAGGTCGACGCCCCCGCCCGGGCGCTCATCTTCGACTCCGAGTTCGACCAGTACCGCGGCGTGATCGCCTACGTGCGGATGGTTGACGGCCGCTTCCGCAAGGACGAGCGGATCCTCGCGATGCAGACGCAGAACCGTGCCGAGATCGATGACCTCGGCTTCTTCCGCCCCGCGATGACGGCGGTGAAGGAGATGGCGGCGGGGGATGTCGGCTATCTGATCACCGGCATCAAGGACGTGACGAAACTGCGCGTCGGCGACACGCTGACCGGCGAGGCGAGCCCGGCGAGCGAGGCGCTCGAGGGATACCGCGAGGTCCGCCCGATGGTCTTCTGCGGGCTCTTTCCGATCGACACGGACCGCTTCGAAGACCTCCGTGACGCTCTGGAGAAGCTGTCGCTGAACGACGCCGCGCTCTCCTGGGAGCCGGAGACCTCCGAGGCCCTGGGCTTCGGCTTCCGGGTCGGCTTCCTCGGCCTCCTCCACATGGAGATCGTGCGCGAGCGCCTGGAGCGCGAGTACGACCTCGACCTGCTGGCGACGACGCCGAACGTGCGGTACGTCGTCCATCTCACCGACGGCAACGAACGGGAGGTCCACAGCCCGACCGACCTGCCTGACCCGGCGCGAATCGACACGATCGAAGAGCCCTACATCCGCGCCACGATCATCTGCCCGAAAGAGCAGGTGGGGCCGGTGATGGAGCTCTGCCAGACCCGCCGCGGCACCCACGTCGACATGACCTACCTGAGCCCGCAGCGGGTCCAGGTCCGTTATGACATGCCCCTCGGCGAGATCGTCCTCGACTTCTTCGACCTGCTGAAGAGCAGCACCCGCGGTTACGCCTCGCTCGACTACGAACCGATCGGCAACCGGCCCTCCGACCTGGTCAAGGTCGACATCCTGCTCGCCGGCGACAAGGTCGACGCGCTCTCGATCATCGTCCACCGCGATTTCGCCTACGACCAGGGGAAGAAGCTGGTCGGGCGGTTGCGCAAGACGATCCCGCGCCAGCTTTTCGACGTGCCGGTGCAGGCGGCGATCGGGTCCAACATCCTCGCCCGCGAGACCGTCAAGGCGCTCCGCAAGGACGTCACCGCGAAGCTCTACGGCGGCGACGTCACCCGCAAGAACAAGCTGCTGAAGAAGCAGAAAGCGGGCAAGAAACGGATGAAGGCCGTGGGCCGGGTGGAAGTGCCGCAGGAGGCGTTCCTCGCGGTGCTCGAGATCGACTGAGCCGGCCGGCCGGCAAGTCGCCGTCCCGACCGGTAGGTTGCCCGCCATGGCGATCAAGACCGATGCGGTCGGTAAGTCGTGGCCGTCGACGACGTACCAGGTGGGCCGCGAGAAGATCAAGGAGTACGCGACGGTGCTCGGGATCGAGAACCCGGTCCACTTCGACGTCGGCGCCGCCCGCGAGGCCGGCTTCCGTGATGTCGTCGCCCCGCCGATGTTCGCCGTGGTCTACGCGATGCCGTCGCTGGCGCCGGCGATGTTCGATCCCGAGGTCGGGATCAACTTCGCACAGCTGGTGCACGGCGGCCAGACCTTCGAGTGGGACGAGCCCGCCTGCTCGGGCGACGTGATCACGACGACCGCCACCTGCACCTCGATCGAGGAGAAACTCGGCAACGGGTTCTACGTCTTCGAGACCACGTCCGTGAACGGGGACGGCGCCGAGGTCGTCCGCGGCACCTGGACCAACATCGTCAGGGGGGTTTGAGATGGCCGACTCGAAAGCAGGGGACGCGGTGCCGGAGCTGCGCGTCACTCCCGACAAGTACCTGCCGTACCGCTATGCGGGCGCCTCCGGTGACTTCAACCCGATCCACCTGGACGCCGAGTTTGCGAAGTCGGTGGGCCTTCCGAGCAACATCCTCCACGGTCTCTACTCGATGGGCCTGGTTGCCAAAGCGGCTGCGCAGGGCCTGGCGGGCGGCGACCCGCGGGCGCTGAAGAAGCTGACCGTGCAGTTCCGCGGCATGGGGTTGCCGGAGCAGGAGATCGTCGTCAGCGGCAGCGTCAAGGAGGTCGAGGGCGACCGGGTGACGGTCGATCTCGAGGCCAAGCAGGGCGATACGCGGATCATCCGCAACGCGCAGGCCGAGCTCGAGCTGTAGTGGGGCGGGCCGGGGTGGCCCCTCCGCTCACGAACTGCGGGAGGCTCGCTCAAGGGCCATCCCGGCCCGCCTCGCGAAGGGTCGGCGGCGGCGCGGCCTAACATCTAGGGGATGCTCACCGAGCGCCAGGAATTGATCTTGCGGCTCGTCGTCGACGCTTATCTCGCGTCGGCGCGGCCCGTGCCGTCAAAAGAGGTGGCTTCGATGCCGGGGGTGGAGTGGGGGCCATCGACGGTGCGGGCTGAGCTGGCGCTGCTGGAGACGGAGGGCTACCTCACGCATCCGCACACCTCGGCGGGGCGCGTCCCTACCGACTCGGGGTACCGCCGTTATGTAGACCTGCTGCTCGAATCGGGGGCGGCGCCCGGTGAGGCGCGGGTGGAGCTCGAGCTTTCGCGCCTGCGGCGCGAGGTCGACGAGGCGATGCGGGAGACGACGGCGGCGCTCGCCCAGGTCACCGACCTGGTGGCGATGGCGACCGCGCCGCAGCTCGCTGCGACCACGACGATCCACCGGGTCGAGGTCCTGCGGCTGCAGCCGAACCGCGTCGTGGTGATCGTGATCGCCTCCAGCGGCGACGTCTACCGGCGCGTCTTCGAGTTCGAGCGCGAGGTCGACACCGGCCTGGTCGAGTGGGCCTCCAGCTACCTGAACGAGCAGCTGAGCGGGCTCGGGCTCGGCGCCCGGATGATCGGGACGCGCCTCGCCGATCCGAGTCTCGACACGCTCGAGTCGCCGTTCGTCGCCACACTCGCACCCGCCTTCACCGACCTCGAGCCGGAGGGCGCCGCCGACCTCTACATGGACGGGGCCGCGCGCCTCCTCTCCGAAGCCCACATCGACGACCTGCCGCGCGCCGACGAGCTGATGCGGGCGCTGGAGCGTCGCGCCGACGTGCTGCAGATGTTGCGCTCCTCGCTCGCCGAGCGCTCCGTCTTCCTCTGGATCGGCGACGAGAATCCGCAGCCGACCCTGCGGTCGGTCAGCGTCGTCGGTGCCAACTACGGCCTCGGCCACCGCAACCTCGGCGCGGTCGGCGTGGTCGGCCCGCGGCGGATGGACTATGCGACGGCGATCGCCTCGGTCCGCGTTGCTGCCCGTGAGCTCTCCCATTACTTCGAGACCGTGTACGACGACTGAACAGTTAGCGAGCTCCCCGACTTATGCCAAGCGATTACTACGAGGTTCTGGGCGTCTCCCGTGACGCTTCCGAGACCGAGATCAAGAAAGCGTTCCGCGGTCTCGCCCGCGAACTCCACCCCGACGTGACCGGCCACGACCCCGAGGCCGAAGCGCGCTTCAAAGAGGCGGCCGAGGCCTACGAGGTCCTCTCCGACGCCGAGCGGCGCCGCACCTACGACCAGTACGGAGCCGAGGGGCTGCGCTCCGGCGGCTTCGACCCCGGCGCCGGCTTCGGCTCGATCGACGACATCTTCCAGTCCCTCTTCGGCCAGGCCTTCGGGGGTGCGTTCGGCGGGGCCGGGGGTCCGGCGCCCGGCGGGGACGTCCTGGTGGAAACCGAGCTGACGCTTGACGAGGTCGCGACCGGGGTCGAGCGAGAGCTCACCTACGACGCGGTGGTCGTCTGCTCGCATTGTCGGGGCAACGGCGCCGAGCCGGGGACGCCGATCGAGACTTGCGACCGGTGCGGCGGCGCCGGTCAGCTGCGCCAGATGTCACGGACGCCGTTCGGCCAGATCGTCCGGGCCGTCCCCTGTGATGTCTGCAACGGCTCCGGCAAAGTTCCGGAGACGCCGTGTGAGGTCTGCGACGGCAGCGGGCGCGACCGCGGCAGGGTGACGAAGACCGTCGAAGTCCCGGCCGGGATCGAGGATGGGCAGCGGTTGCGGGTGGGCGGCCTTGGCCACGCGGGCGACCCCGGGGCGCCCGCCGGCGACCTCTACGTCCAGGTCGGGGTGGCGCCGGACGGCCGCTTCGAGCGCTCGGGCACCGACCTGGTCAGCGCCGTGCGGATCCCGGCCACCGAGGCGATGCTGGGGACGACGGTGACCGTGCCGACCCTGGAGGGCGAGCGCGAGATCGAGCTCGAGGCGGGCACCCAGCCCGGCCACGAGGAGACGCTGCGGGGCGCCGGCCTGCCGCGGCTCGGCGGGCGCAGGCGCGGTGACCAGCGGATCGTGGTCGAGGTCGTCGTCCCGACCAACCTTTCCGAGGAGCAGCGCGAGCTCGCCGAGCGGCTCGACACCACGCTCGAGGACGACAACCTCGCGCCGCAGCACGAGGGCCTCTTCGGCCGCTTCCGCAAAGCCTTCCGGTAGCCGGCGCCGTGATCCGCCTGGCAGTCCGCTGCGCGCCCGACCAGGCCGACCTGGTCCTCGCCGAGCTGACCGTGCTGGCGCCGAACGGGGTGGAGGAGGAGCGCGGCCCGGGGTACGTCGAGTATGCGATCTACGGCGGCGAGGGTGAGCTGCCGGAGCTGGGGGAGGTCGACGCGGTGGTCGGCGGGCGACCGATCGAGGTCAGCTCGACCGAGATCCCCGACGACTGGGCCGACCGTTGGCGCGATTTCCACAAACCGCTGCTGGTGGGAGGGCGGCTGTGGTTGCGACCGAGCTGGGAGCCCGCGCGGGAGGGGACGATCGACCTGATCGTCGACCCCGGCCAGGCTTTCGGCACCGGCGCCCACCCGACCACGCGCCTCTGTCTCGAGTACCTACTGGAGCTTGCCGACGACGGCGAGGCCGACGGCCCGTTGGCCGACCTCGGTGCGGGCTCGGGAGTGCTGGCGATCGCGGCGGCGAAGCTCGGTTGGTTTCCGGTGACGGGGTACGACCACGAGCCGGCGGCAATCGAGGCGGCGGCCGCGAACGCGACCGTCAACGGCGTCGAGGTCGACTTCCACCGCCAGAACCTGCGCGAATCCCTGCCGACCCTCGCACCAATCTGCGTCGCCAACATGACCTCGCCGATCCTGAAGGCGATCGCGGGCCACCTCAGCCGGGACGCCGCGCGGAGGTCTCCCCGCACCCTCGTCCTCTCCGGAATCCTTCCCAACGAGCTCGACGAAGTGGCCGACACATTCGTGCCCTGTGGCTTCGCCGAGCGAGATCGCCGCCGGATGGGAGATTGGGCCGCGCTTTTGCTCCGCCGGCCCCGATAGTGTCTGCCGCGATGCTGGAGTTCGCCGCCATCTACGACGCCGGCTACAAGATCGCCCTGTTCTTCCACGTCATCGCGGTCGTGGTCGCCCTCGGTCCGACCTTCGGCTACGGCATCTTCTTCTCGGTCCTGCCGAAATATCCGCGCGCCGCGCCGGCGATGATCGAAGGCATGCGTCGCATCGACCGTTACCTGGTCAACCCCGGCATGGTGATCCTGCTGATCGCCGGGATCGTCGTCATGGCCGACAGCAGCAGCGTCTGGGATGGCGGCAACTTCTTCATCGTCTGGGGCTTTCTCGCGATCATCGCCCTGTTCGGCGTCCAGCACGGGTTCTTCGCGCCGCAGATGACCCGCCTGCAGGAGATCGCCGAGAAGGACCTTGCCGCGGGCGACGAGCTCGGCGCCGAGTTCAACGCCACGAGCCAGAAAATCGCCCAGGTCGGCGCGGCGACCGGCATCCTGATCGTGCTGACCGTGTTCTTCATGGTCTACAAGCCGTTCATGTGATCGACGCCGCGCGGCCGGTCGCGATGTTCGACTCCGGCGTCGGCGGCCTCACCGTTCTGCACGAGTGCCTGGTCGCCCTGCCGCAGGAGGACTACGTCTACCTCGGCGACACCGCGAAGTTCCCGTACGGGCCGCGTGATCCCGAGGAGTTGCGCGCCCGGATCAGATTGATCACCGAGAACCTGGTGGAGCGCGGGGTGAAGCTGGTGGTGATCGCCTGCAACACGGCGACGGCGATCGGCGAGGATGTCGTCCGTGAGGTGGCGGCGGCGGCCGGGGTGGGGGTGGTGCCGGTGGTCGAGCCGCAGGCCGAGATCGCCGCGGCGATCACCGAGAACGCCCGCGTCGGCGTGCTGGCCACCACCAACACGGTGGAGAGCGGCGCCTACCGGCGGGCGCTGGAAGAGCAGGGCCGCGGCCTCGACGTGATCGAGGTGGCGGCACCGCGCCTCGCGCCCTTCATCCAGGAAGGGTCGCTCTTCGATGAGGAGACGATGGAGATGGCCCGCGGCTACTGCGCCCCGCTGCGCGACGCGGGCGTGGACACCCTGATCCTCGGTTGCACGCACTACCCGCTGGTGGCGCCGATGCTGCAGCGGATCCTCGGCCGCAACGTGCGGCTGGTGAGCGGCGGCCACGCCGTCGCCGCGGCGGTGCAACGGACGCTGGAGCGTGCGGGCCTTGCTCAAGACCGCGACGAGGAGGGCGACTATGAGTTCTTCTGCACCGGCCCGGTCTCCTCGTTCGGCGAAGTTGCGACCCGCTTCCTCCAGATGCCCCTCGGCGAGGTCCGCCGGGTCGAGTTCCCCGTTCCGGCGTAGATGATTGATTCCACGGGTAGGGCGAAGGCCCGGGGTGGCGTGCGGGGGTGGGTGTCACCCGGCCGCGATGACCTGACCGCCCCCTCCCACCAGCTGTTCCTTTTGCCCGTCAGACCGGCAAAAGGAACAGCTGGGCGAGGCGGGTACTGCGAGATGGACCGCCGTTGTTCGCAGCCCCGGCGACCGGCCGAGGTGTGGTGCGGCCCCGGCCATTGCGGTCGTCCGGGGTGCGGTGCGACCCCGGGCCCGCGCGGCCGTCCGAGTTGCGGCGCGACCTTGGGCGGGGCGCCCGTCTGAGTTGCGGCGCTCCCGAGATGGCGGCGCGACCCCCGGCCGGTGCGGCCGTCCGAGATGCGTCCCGACCCGCGGCCTCCCCGCCCGTCCGAGATGCCGCGCTCCCGGCCGCCACACCCGTCCGAGATGCGTCCCGGGCGCCTCATGGCGCTCCTGGCAGGCTGTGAGCGCCATGAGGCGCCCGGGACGGGAGGGGGTCATGGGTGAGACGACACGGGGACGTCACGAGGTCGGACTTCCGTGACGGGTATGCC
>JAFDWO010000158.1 GCA_018268415.1 Actinomycetota bacterium
CCGGGCCTGGAAGGAGGGCCCGGGAACGCGCTGCGTGCTTTGACCCCCCTATACGGTGGAAAACCCACGCAGCGCGTCCGTGACGGTTGGACAACACGGGAGGAGGCGTGGAGTTCCCTACGTCTTCGTGACGAGGTCCCCCTTCCGTGACGGTCCCGTGACGGATCCGTGGCACCCTCCGGCCCCCGGACGCCGGGATCGCGGGGTCCGTGGGACCCCTCGTGTACCTCCCGTGAGGGATCCGCCCGCACCCTCGCGGGGGCCTGCCGTGCTCCCCCCGCCCGCTCCCCGCACCCTCGGCCGTCTCGGCCACGGCCTGCCAGGGCCGTGGACGGGATGGCCCGTCTCTTTGGTCGTCCCTTGTGCTCCGGGCGACAGCTTGTGAGCGCCGCGACTCTCGACGCCCCAGGTAGGGATAACCCCACCCCCGGGACGGTGGCCGGCCGCAGGGCCATTCGCCGGCGCGCCTCATTGGAACCGGAGTGCCGCTCGCGCAGGGTTGAGGAGCGCCTCGTCGGGCGCGCAATCGACCCGAAACCGGACGGAGGAAGCGCGATGCGAAGCAGGAGGAAGTTGGGACTGGCGGGGCGGGCGGGGCGTTGGAGCGCCGTCCACCGCAAGACGGCGATCTGGGGTTGGATCGCCTTCGTCGTGGCGGCGATCGTCCTCGGCGGGGCGCTCGGGACCAAGACGCTCGGCAACGGTGGCGGCGACGGCGAATCGGCGCAGGCCGAACGGACGCTCGAAGGGGCCTTCCCGCAGTCGGCGGTCGAGCAGGTCCTCGTCCAGCCGAAAGGGAGTGAATCGATTCACGGGCCGCACGCCCGTGCCGCGGTCGCCGAAGTCGAGGCGCGGCTGCGCAAGCTTCCCTTCGTCCGTGATCTCACCGGCCCCTACGAGGAGGGCGCGGGCGGGCAGGTCGCGGCCAACGGGCGCTCCGGGCTGATCAAATTCTCGATCCCCGAAACCAAGGCGATCGAACCGGACGAAGTCGTCGGCAGGGCACTCGACCAGGTCGCCCTGGTGCAGCAGCGCCACCAGGGGCTACGGGTGGAAGAGGTGGGCGACGCGAGCGCCAACAAGGCGGTCTCCGAAAGCTTCGAAGAAGACTTCTCCAAGGCCGAGATGACCTCGCTGCCGATCACCCTGCTGATCCTGGTCGTCGTCTTCGGCTCGCTGCTCGCCGCCGGCGTGCCGCTGCTCCTCGCCCTGACCGCGGTCGGTGCGACGATCGGCCTGATCGGCCCGGTCAGCCACGTCTTCGGCGCGGTCGCCGAACAGATCAACTCGGTGGTGCTCCTGATCGGCCTCGCGGTCGGGGTCGATTACTCGATGTTCTACCTGCGGCGGGAGCGCGAGGAGCGCGCCGCCGGGGCCGGCGAGCGGGCTTCGCTGGAAGCCGCGGCGGCGACGTCGGGACGGGCGATCCTCGTCTCCGGCTTCACCGTGATGGTCGCGATGGCGGGGATGTACATCGCCGGCGACGCGACCTTCGCGGGCTTCGCCACCGGCACCATCATCGTCGTCGCGGTCGCCATGGTCGGATCGCTGACCGTGCTGCCGGCGATCCTCTCCTGGCTCGGCGACCGGATCGAGAAGGGGCGGATCCCGTTCCTCGGGCGGCGGCGGGGCGGCGCCGAGGGCTCCCGCGTCTGGGGCGCCCTGGTGACCCGCGTGATGCGGCGTCCGAAGCTGGCCGCGGGCCTCGCCTTCGCCGGCCTGGCGATTCTGGCGATCCCCGCCTTCAGCCTGCACACCGCCAACGCCGGCGTCAGCGGGTTGCCCAAGGACATGCCGATCGTGAAGACCTTCGACCGCGTCCAGGCTGCCTTCCCCGGCGGCGTCGAACCGGCCGAAGTGGCGATCACCGCCCCGAACGTGAAGGCGGCCCCGGTCGCCCACCAGGTGGCGGCCCTGCGCGAGCGGCTCGCCGCCGACCATCACGATTTCGGCACGAGTCAGTCCTACCGCGTGTCAAAGGACGGCAAGGTCGCCGAACTGCGCGTGCCGCTGGCCGGCGACGGGACCGACGCGCGCTCACAGGCGGCGTTGTCGAAGCTCCGCGAGGACCTGATCCCGGCGACGATCGCCAAGGTCGACGGCGCCCGGGCCCAGGTCGGCGGCCCGACGGCCGGCTCGGTCGATTTCAACGACCTGCTGGCGGAACGGATGCCCTGGGTGTTCGCCTTCGTGCTCGGCATGGCGTTCCTGCTGCTGCTGGTCAGCTTCCGCTCGATCGTCATCCCGATCACCGCGATCTGCCTCAACCTGCTCTCGGTCGGCGCCGCCTACGGCATCGTCGTCTGGGTCTTCCAGGACGGGCACCTCGAAAACCTGATCGGGTTCACCTCGATCGGCTCGATCACCTCGTGGCTGCCGCTGTTCCTCTTCGTCGTCCTCTTCGGGCTGTCGATGGACTACCACGTGTTCATCCTCACCCGGATCAGGGAGGCATACGATCGGGGGATGTCGACGGAGGACGCCGTGTCGCACGGCCTGCGCACGACCGCGGGCGTGGTGACCAGTGCCGCCGCGGTGATGGTCGCCGTGTTCGCGATCTTCGCGACCCTTTCCTTCCTCGAATTCAAGGAGATGGGCGTGGGGCTGGCGGCGGCGATCCTGATCGACGCGACGATCATCCGCGGGGTGCTCCTGCCGGCGACGATGAAGTTGCTCGGCGAGCGCAACTGGTACCTGCCGCGGGCGCTCCGGTGGCTGCCGCGGGTGGGGCTCGAGGGCCCGGCCCCGGCGATGGCGGGCGCCGCGCCCGAGGCGGATGCGGGTGAGGGGGCGGGTCGCGCCCGCCCTACGCGGCGGCGAGCGGAGGCGGGGGCATGAGCGCCGCGTCCTCCACCGCGGGCGAGGCGGGGTTCGGCGAGCGCATCGCCGGCCTCGCCGCCCGAGCGGGGCGTGACCTCGCCTACCTCTCGATCGGTGGCCTCACCGCGATCCTCGCCTTCTGCGTCTGGGTGACGGCGGTCAGCGTGACGCTCTCGCTGGTGATCTTCATCATCGGCCTGCCGATCTACCTGCTGAGCGTGATCGCCTTCCGCTGGACGGCGGAGCTCGATCGGCGCAACGCGACCCTGATGCTGGGCAGGCCGCTGCGCGGCGTCTACCGCGACCATCGTGGTGAGAGCTTCCTCGCCCGCCTCTCCAGCACCACCCGTGATGCGCAGACCTGGAAAGACCTCGCCTGGCTCGTCGTCCACTCGGTGCTCGGCTTCACCTTCGCGGTGATCGCGGTGTCGGCGGTCGCCTCGGTGGTCGCCTTCCTCACCATGCCGCTCTGGTATTGGTCGATCCCGAACGGCGTCGACTGGGGTCTCTGGAACATCCACAACCTGCCGCTCGCCCTGCTGGCGACGGCTCTCTCGACCCCGCTGGCGGCGCTGACCGTCCTGATCAATCGCTGGATGGCGGTGGCGGAGCTGTGGCTGGCCGGGCAGCTGCTCGACGGTGACGAGGTGGCCGCGGCCGCGGCCACCTCCGCGGCGGGCGCGCCGAAGCTCCCGCTCTCCTCCGACTCGGTACGGCGGATGATCCCCGCGGGCGAGTTCTCGCTCGCCGTCCACGCCGCGATCTCGGCGATCGTCGGCCTGCTCTGCACCGCCGTCTGGGCGGCAGCGGGCGGTGGGTACTACTGGCCCGCCTGGGTCTGGCTGGCGCTGATCATCCCGCTCAGCCTCCACTTCGGCCTGCGCGAGGCGGTGCGGATCGCGCCCGAACGCCGCGCCCTGGCGATCCAGGTGGTGGTCTCCCTGGTCGTGACCGGGATCACGGTCGCGATCTGGGCCCTCGCCGGCTTTGGGACCTTCTGGCCGATCTGGACGATCCTCGCCCTGGTCATCCTCTTCGTGGTCGTGCTGCTCGCGCGCCTGGTCTGGCGCCAGCTCTACGGCGACGAGCGGGAACGCGAGCTGACCGAGCGGGTGGAGACGCTGACCGAGACGCGACGCGGTGCCCTCGACGTGCAGGCGGCCGAGCTGCGGCGGATCGAGCGTGACCTCCACGACGGCGCCCAGGCGCGCCTCGTCGCGCTCTCGATGCAGCTGGGCCGTGCCGAGGAGGGCCTCGCCGACCGCCCCGAGATCGCCGCCCTGGTGCGCCAAGCGCGCGCCGAGGCCACGGCCGCGAACGCCGAGCTGCGTGACCTCGCGCGCGGGATCGCCCCGCCGGTGCTCTCCGATCGCGGCCTCGCCGCGGCGGTCGAGGCGCTCGGCACCCGCACCCCGATCCCGGTGACCGTCGACGCCCACATCTCGCGCCGCCCCGCACCGGTGGTGGAGAGCGCCGCCTACTTCGTCGTCGCCGAGTCGCTCACCAACGTCGCCAAGCACGCGCCCGAGGCGAGCGCCGCGGTGACGCTCCGGCTCGAGGGGGAGACGCTCGACGTGGTCGTCGCCGATGACGGTCCGGGGGGCGCCGACGTCACCACCGGCGGTGGGCTCGACGGCCTGCGGCGCCGGGTGGCGGCGCTCGACGGTGACCTCCGGATCTCCTCGCCTCCCGGCGGGGGAACGCGGATCGAGGTGAGGCTGCCGTGCGGGTCGTGATCGCCGAGGACAACCTGTTGCTGCGCGAAGGCCTGGTCGCGCTGTTGCGCGAACGCGAGATCGAGGTGGTCGCCCAGGCCGAAGATGGCGACGGCCTGCTGCGGATCGTCGGCGGCCACAAGCCCGACCTGGCGATCGTCGACGTCCGCCTGCCGCCGACCTTCACCGACGAGGGCATCCGCGCCGCGGTCGAGGCGCGCAGGCGCCGCCCCGAGATGGGCGTCCTGATCCTCTCCCAGTACGTCGAGCCGGTCTACACGGCGGAGCTCCTGGCGGGCGGCGAAGGCGGCGTCGGTTATCTCCTCAAGGAGCGGGTCGGGGACATCCCCGCCTTCCTCGACGCGATCCGCCGGGTCGCCGACGGCGGCACCGCCCTCGACCGCGAGGTGGTCGCCGAGCTGGTCGGCGAACGGCGCGCCGAGGCCGAGAGCCCGATCGACTCGCTCTCCCCCCGCGAGCGCGAGGTCCTCTCCCTGATGGCCGAGGGCCGCACCAACAACGCGATCGCCGAGCAGCTCGTCGTCACCCCCGGCGCGGTCGAGAAGCACGTCTCCAATATCTTCGCCAAGCTGAACCTGAGCGCCGCCGGCGACGACCACCGCCGCGTCCTGGCCGTCCTCGCGTTCCTGCGCGCGATGGACGCTCGCTGAGTCGAGGGCGCTCTGGCGCCCTCGACTCAGCGAGCGAGCTACTCCGTCAGGGCCAGGCGGTGGGCCACCACCGCGGCCTCGGTGCGGCTGCGCACGCCGAGCTTCGCCAGGATCCGGGACACGTGGACGCTCGCGGTCTTCTCCGCCATGAAGAGGGAGGCGGCGATCTCGCGGTTGGTGGCGCCTTCGGCCAGGGCTGCCAGTACCTGGCGCTCGCGCGGGGTGAGGCCGAAGGGGTCCGCGGGAGAGGTGCCGTCGCCGTCGCGCCCCGCGCCGTCGCCGGCACCATCGGCCGCGGTGCCGGTCGGCAGCCGCGCCCGGGCGATCAGCCCGGCGACCTCCGATGCCAGCCACTCCGAGCCGAGCTCCTCCGCCGTCGCCAGCGACCGCGCCGCCGCCGCGCCGGCCGCCTCGCGTTCGCCGTGGGCGGCGCGGGCTTCGGCCTCGCGCAGCCGGCACATCGCCGCCTGGTAGGGACGCGGGAGCTGCTCCCAGGCGTCGGCGGCCGCGGACGCCCGCGCGGCGGCGTCGGCGTCGTCCCGGGCCCGCGCGAGGTGGGCCTCGGCGGTCTTCTGGTAGGCCCGCTCGAGGCTGCGCCCGGTCACTTCGGCCGCTGCCGCGGTACGCGCGGCGCCCAGCTCGGCGCGCATCTGGGCGGCCTCCAGCGCGGCCCGGTCGCCGAGATCGCGGGCCCGCTCCGCGGCTTCCGCCTCGACCGCCGTCGCGGCGGCCGAGATCAGCGCCATCCGCGCCGCGTCGTCGCTGCAGAACTCGAGCTGGTCGATCGCCCGCTCCGCCGCCTCGCGCGCCGCCTCGAGGTTGCCGGAGCGCAGCTCCAGTTCCACGGTCAACGCCCCGGCGGGCGCGATGATCTGGGGCTCGACCGTGTGGGCGAGGAAGTTGCGGGCGTGTTCGATCGCCGCCCGCGCGCCCTCCGTGTCACCGCGCCCGAGCATCAGCGAGGCGCGCCGGAGCAGCACGTTGGCGAGCGTCGTCGTCCCCGGGCCGTGGTTCTTCGCCGGGAGGATCGCTTCGGCCTCGTCCCAGCGCCCGAGGTAAAAGAGGATCTCCGAGCGCGTGCAGACGATCCAGAGGATCGAGCGGTCGCCGGGCGTGATCTCCTTTTCTCCCTGCGCGGCCAGTCGCGCCGCCTCCTCGCCGCGTCCTGCCATGTGCAGCGCGTCGGCGAAGTTGACGAAGGCGGCGGCGAGCTGGTCGTTGGAGCCGGTGCGCCGCGCCAGCTCCAGCGATTCGCGCATCACCGGTTCGCCGCGCTCCTCTTCGCCGAGCAGGAAGAGGCAGAGCCCGAGCCGGTTCAGCACCAGGGCCTTGGTGTCCTCGACCCCGGCCGCCTCCGCCGCGCGCAGCGCCTGGTCGGCGGCGTCGCGGCTTTCGGCGAAGCGGCCCTGCAGGAGGAGGAAGCGCGCTTTCTGTTCGAGGATCTTGGCGCGCTCCGGGCTCGGCTCGGACTCGGGCAGGAGCGCCAGCGCCCGCTCGAGGTCCTCCCGGGCCGTCTCGGCCCGGCCCAGCGCCCAGCGCGCCGAGGCCAGTTCGGCGAGGATCCCGGCGACCCGGTGTGGCTCGCTCGCCTCCTCGATCTGGGCCAACGCCTGCTCGTAGAGCGTGATCGCGTGCGCCTCGTCGGCGTCGAGACCGTGGGCGCGGGCGGCGAGGGCCAGGAGCGTCGTGTGTTCGACGCCCGCCAGCGGCTCCGGTTCGGCGACCCGCGGCCAGAGCGCCAGGCCGCGGTCGAAGAGCGCCGCCGCGGCGCCGGGCGCGCCGCCGCGTTCGACCGCGCGGGCGGCGGCGACGGCGGTGCGGAGGGCCTGCGGCTGATCGCCGGCGGCATGGAAGTGATGGGCCACGGCGGCGGCGCGGATCGCCAGGTGATCGGGCTGGTCCAAGGTCGCCTCCAGCGCTTCGGCCAGGCCGAGGTGCAGTTCGGCGCGCTCGCCGGGCAGCAGGTCGTCGTAGATCACCTCGCGCAGCAGCGCGTGGCGGAAGCCATAGCGTTCATCGCGGCCGACGACGATCACCTGGGCCTCGATCGCCGCCCGCAGTGCCTCCGCCAGCGCGGCTTCGTCGCCACCGCAGATCGTCGCCATGATCGTGTGCTCGACCCGCCCCGCCACGGAGAGCAGGCGCAGGGATCGCCGCGACGCCTCGGGGAGGCGTTCGATCCGCAGCAGCAGCGCGTCACGGAGGGTGGAGGGGAGGCGCCCGCGGCCGTCGGATCCCGCCGCCAGGAGCTCCTCGGTGAAGAGCGGGTTGCCTTCGCCGCGGTCGAAGAAGCGCTCCACCGCCTCGGCATCGGGTGCGGCGCCGAGGATGTCGGCGAGCTGGGTGGCGACCTCGCCGCGGTCGAAGGGGGCGAGCTCGAGGCGGCGCACGCGCCGGCCCCGCCCGAGCTCAGCCAGCAGCGGCCGCATCGGGTGGCGGCGGTGCAGTTGGTCGGAGCGGTAGGCGATCACGGTGAGGAGCCGGACGTGGTCGGGCAGGCTGGCGGCGAGGAAGGCGAGGAAGCCGCGGGTGGCGTGGTCGGCCCAGTGGGCGTCGTCGATCCAGAGGACCATCGGGCCCTCCTCGGCCATCGTTTCGAGCAGCGCCAGCAGCGCTTCGAAGGGGCGCTGGCGCTCCTCGTCGGGGTCGACCGGCGGTGCCGTCGGGTCGAGCTCCGGCATCAGCCCGGCAAGGCCTTGGCGGGCGGCGGGGGAGAGGCGCTCGAGGGCCCGGTCGCGCTCCCGCACGAGGCCGCGGAGGGCGGCGACGAGCGGCGCGTAGGGCAGCTCGTCGGGGCCGAGCTCGAGGCACTCGCCGCCGATCGCGCAGCCGCCCTTTTCCCGGGCCCGGTCGAGGAAGGTGTGGAGGAGGCGGGACTTGCCGACGCCCGACTCGCCGGCCAGGAACGCCAACGAGGCCGCCCCGGCGGCGGCCTCGTCGAACGCTGCCTCCAGCTCGGCGAGCTCTCCGGCCCGCCCGATCAGCCGGCTGGCGCTGACGCGGGTCGCCACTCGCCGATTATCGCCGCCCTGAGGTCCCGAGGCCAAGCAGTCCGCTGAGCGGGTGGACGTGGAAGCCCTTGCGCGGACCGTCGGCCCGCGCCGCGCGCTGCTCGGCGCGGGCCTGGAGGCGCGAGCGCCGGGCGTCTTCGAGGAGCTCGTGCCGGGCGACCATCGTCTTTGCGAGATTCATCTGATTCGGGTTCATCGCGTTGCCTTTCGCTTCGTGTGCCATCCAAGGTACGGCTGAGAAAAGCCCCGCACATCGGGCGAATTCCTACGCTTCTGAGGTGCGGCCCCTTAGTTGCCCGGGGGGACCCCTTACGGCGGTGGCAAGGCCGACGCAGGCACTTCACTAAGTTGCGGCTCTATGCCCGATTCCGTGATCAACCTCTACTCAGACACCCAGACCCAGCCGAGCGCGGAGATGCGCCAGGCGATGGCGAACGCCGCGGTCGGCGACGAACAGCGCGGCCTCGATCCGACCGTCACCGCGCTGCAGGAGGAAGTCGCGGAGCTGCTCGGCAAGGAGGAGGCCGTCTTCCTGCCGTCGGGGTCGATGTGCAATCAGATCGCGGTCCGCCTTCACATCCGCCCGTTGGGCGACGAGATGTACCTGCACCGGCTCGCGCACCCGATCACGGCCGAGGCGGGCGGCGCCGCCGTCCTCTCGGGGGCGATGGTGATGCCGCTCGAGGGCGGGGGCGGCATGTTCGAAGGCGAGGCCCTTCGTGCCCGGATGCGCGATCCGTCCGACAGCCACGAACCGCGCTCGCGCCTGGTCATGGTGGAGCAGACGACGAACCTCGGCGGCGGCCGCGTCTGGCCGACGGCGAAGATCGCGGAGGTGCTCGAGGTCGCCCGCGAGTTCGGCCTGCGCACCCACCTCGACGGGGCCCGCCTGCTCAACGCCACCGTCGCCTCGGGCGAGAGCGCCGCCTCCTACGCCGCCGGCTTCGAAACCGCCTGGATCGACTTCTCCAAGGGCCTCGGCGCCCCGGTCGGGGCCTGCCTCGCCGGCTCCGCCGAGCTGATCGCCGAGGCGCGCCGGTACAAGCAGATGCTCGGCGGCTCGATGCGCCAGGCGGGCATCGTCGCCGCGGGCGCCCGTTACGCCCTCCAGCACAACGTCGAGCGCCTCGCCGAGGACCACGCCAACGCGCGCTTCCTCGCCGAGGGCCTGGCCGAACTGGACGGCGTCCACATCGACCCGACCACCGTCGAAACCAACATCGTCATCTTCGACGTCGCCGACCCGCGCACCCTCCACGACAACCTCGCCGCGGCCGGCGTCGAGATGAGCCTCCTTGAAGGCCGCGTCCGCGCCGTCACCCACCTCGACGTCGACCGGGCCGGCGTCGAAAGGGCCCTCACCGCGGTCAGGAACGCGCTGGCCTAGGCGGCTCCTTGCGGGCCCGGCACCCGGGGAGGAAGGGGCCGGATCGCGTCGCCGCCCCGCGTTCGCACTTCGCCGTAACCGGTACGGCAGAGCGCGAACGTGGAGGCCGAGGCCCGAAGGGCGTGGCCGCCAGAAGCCGGCGCCGGGGAAGGGATGAGGCCTGGGAAGCTGACGCCTGGGACAGGGCCTGGCCCCCAGAAAGCTGTCGCCCCCGGAGGGATGGGGTCTCGGGAAGCTGACGCCCGGCGGGAAAGGGCCCGGCCCCCTGAGGCTGTCGCCCATGAGGCGAAAGGGACCCGGCCGTCTCGTCCACGGCCCGGGCAGGCTGTGGCCGTGGCCGAGACGGCCGGGTATGAAAGCGGTGGAGGAAGGCCCACGGGAAACCCACGGGAGCACCACTGATCCGTGACGGGACCGTCACGGAGGAGCGACCCCGTCACGCAGACGTAGGGAACTCCACGCCTCCTCCCGTGTTGTCCAACGCTCACGGACGCGTTCCGTACTTTGACCCTGCCATGGCAGGGTCAAAGTACGGAACGTGTTCCCGGGCCCTCTTTCCGGGCCCG
>JAFDWO010000159.1 GCA_018268415.1 Actinomycetota bacterium
CTCACGTGGGCCTTCCTCCACCGCTTTCATACCCGGCCGTCTCGGCCACGGCCACAGCCTGCCCGGGCCGTGGACGAGACGGCCGCATCCCTTGTCGCCACGGGCGCCAGCTCGAGGGGGTCGGGCCCTTTTGCCTGCGGGCGCCGGCTCGAGGGACCGGGCCCCTTCCCCTGCGGGCGGCAGCTCGAGGCGGCCGCATCCCTCGTGGCCCTGGGCGACATCTTCAGGGGCCGGTCCCTTTCCGAACGGCAGCTTGCCCTGGCCCCATCCCTCTGTCGCCCGGACCGCCTCCAATGGTCCCGGAATCGGCAATCTTCGTGAACCGCCGCCGACCCCTCTTGCGCACTGCTCTAAACTTCTCGGTGTGAAAGCTTCAATCCACCCTGATTACACCCTTGCCAACGTGCACTGCTCGTGCGGCAACCAGTTCTACACGCGGTCGACGAAAGACGATCTGCACGTCGAGCTTTGCTCCGAGTGCCACCCGTTCTACACCGGCAAACAGAAGCTGGTCGACACCGGCGGGCGCGTCGAGCGCTTCCAGCGTCGCCAGGCGAAGCACCGGGCCGGTAGGCGGTAGCAACCGTGGGCCCCGTCGTGGGCTCCGCACAACAGGCGCACCAAACCTCCCCCTCCAAAGGCGATAACGGAGGGGACCCGCTGCGCATGCCCGACGGCGCGCTGGTCGCCAAGCGCGACGCGCCCGTCGGCGGCCAGGCGGTGCTCGAGGGGGTGATGATGCGCGGCGTCTCGACCTGGGCCGTCGCCGTCCGCACCCCCGAGGGCCAGATCGAAGTCGAGTCCGAGCCGCTCACCCCGTGGGCGAAGCGCCACCGCCTCTGGCGGGTGCCGGTCATCCGCGGTGTCGTCGCCCTCGCCGAATCGATGAAGATCGGCTTCCGCGCCCTGGCGATCTCCGCCAACGCGCAGATCGAGGACGACGAGGACGGCGAGCCGGAGGAGATCGGCGGCTGGGTCTGGGGTCTCACGATCGCCTTCTCGCTGATCCTCGCGATCGGCCTCTTCTTCGTCGTCCCGGTCGGCCTCACCAGCCTGATCAAGGACCAGCTCGGTTCGCCCTTCCTCTTCTGGCTGGTCGAGGGCCTGCTCCGCACCGCCATCTTCATCGGTTATATCTGGGCGATCTCGAAAATGCCGGACCTGCGGCGGACCTTCGAGTACCACGGCGCCGAGCACAAGACGATCTCCTGTTATGAGGCCGAAGACGAGCTGACCCCCGAGCGGGCCAAGCTCTACTCGCGCCTGCACCCGCGCTGCGGCACCAGCTTCCTGCTGATCGTGATGGTGCTGGCGATCTTCATCTTCGCGCCGCTCGGCCTGCCCGCCTGGTACTGGCTGGTGATCTCGCGGATCGTCGGCATCCCGGTGATCGCCGGGCTGTCCTACGAGGTGATCAAGTGGGCGGGCAAGAACCGCCGCAAAGCGTGGGTGCGGGGCGTGATGTGGCCGGGGCTGATGCTGCAGAACCTGACCACGCGCGAGCCGGACCTCGATCAGCTCGCCGTCGCGATCGCCTCGCTGAACGCCGTTCTCGCCCGCGAGAAGCCCGAGGACCTGACCTCGGATCAGACGATCGAGATCGTCGCCTAGACGGATCCTCGGCCCGACCCGCCTAAACTCGGTCGCATGATCGAGCAGCTGGTGGAACAGATCCGGGCCCGCTTCGCGGAGCTCGAGGCGCTGATGTCCGATCCCGACGTGATCGCGGATCGCGAGCGCTATGCCGAGGTGGGCCGCGAGTACCGCCAGCTGCAAGATGCCCGCGACCTGGCGGAGGAGTACGTCACGCTCAAGGACGACCTCGAGGGCGCGCGCGAGCTGCTCGCCGAGGGTGAGGACGAGGAGCTGCGCAAGGTGGTCGACGAGGCGCCGCCGCGGCTCGAGGAGCTCGAAGAGGAGATCCGCCTGGCGATGGTCGAGCGCGACCCGAACGACGAGAAGAACGTGATCGTCGAGATCCGCGCCGGCACCGGCGGCGACGAGGCTGCACTCTTCGCCGGAGATCTCTACAAGATGCTCACCCGTTACGCCGAGCTGCGCGGCTTCTCCACCGACGTGCTCTCGCAGTCGGCGTCGGAGGCGGGCGGCTTCAAGGAGGTCACCTTCGAAGTGCGCGGCGAGGGCGCCTACTCGGTCTTCAAGTTCGAGGGGGGCACCCACCGCGTCCAGCGGGTTCCGGAGACCGAGAGCCAGGGTCGCATCCACACCTCGACGGCGACCATCGCGGTGCTCCCCGAGGCGGAGGAAGTCGACGTCCAGGTTGACCAGAACGACCTGCAGATCGACGTCTACCGCTCCTCCGGGCCGGGCGGCCAGTCGGTCAACACGACCGACTCGGCGGTGCGGATCACCCACAAACCGACCGGCATCGTCGTCTCGATGCAGGACGAGAAGTCCCAGCTGCAGAACCGCGACAAGGCGATGCGGGTGCTGCGCGCGCGCCTGCTGGAGAAGCAGATCGCCGAACAGCAGGAGCAGATCGCCTCGGAGCGCAAGGCGCAGGTCGGCAGCGGTGAGCGGGCCGAGAAGGTCCGTACCTACAACTTCCCCCAAGGTCGGATCACCGACCACCGGATCAAGCACACCTCCCACAACCTCGACGGGGTGCTGAACGGGGAGCTCGAAGAGTTCACCAACGCGCTCTCCGCCGAGGAGAAGCGGCGGCGCCTCGAGGCCGCCGCGGTGGCGTGAGCGCCGCTCCCACCGCGATCGGGTCGACCACGGTCAAGGACGCGCTGGGCGCGGCGACGGATGCGTTGCACGCGGCGGGGGTCGGTGAGGCGCGCCTCGACGCCGAAGTTCTCCTCGCCCACGTCACCGGCCGCTCCCGGGCGTCGCTGATCGCCGATCCCGGCGCCGGCCTTCCGCCGGCTGTAAGTCGCCTCTACGGCGAATTGGTGCGGAGGCGATTGCGGCGGGAGCCGGTCGCCTACATCGTCGGGACGAAGGGCTTCCGGCGGATCGAGCTGGCGGTGGACCGGCGGGTGCTGGTGCCGCGGCCGGAGACCGAGCTGCTGGTCGAAGTGGCGCTGGAGCGGCGGCCGGCGCGGGTACTGGACGTGGGCACGGGCTCGGGGGCGATCGCACTGGCCCTGGCCGACGAGCTGCCCGGCGCCACGATCGTCGCCACCGACACCTCGCCGGGGGCGCTCGCCGTGGCGCGGGCGAACGCGGCCCGCCTCGGGCTCGCCGGGCGGGTGCGCTTCGAGGAGGGGACCGTGCCGGAGGGGGAGGGCTTCGACCTGGTGCTCGCCAACCTTCCCTACGTTGCCGAACGCGACTGGGCGGGGCTCGAGCCGGAGGTGACGGAGTGGGAGCCGCGCGAGGCCCTGCTCGCCGGCGAGGACGGGCTCGACGCCTACCGGGAGCTCCTGGCGCCGATGGATCCGGGACCGGCGGAGTGCCTGCGGCCGACCTTCAGCGACGTGCCCGAGGTGCTCGAGGGGGCGACCGCGATCGCGGTCGAGATCGGCGCGGGGCAGGCGGTCGAGGTGGCGGAGTTGATGCGTGATGCGGGCTTCGCCGAGGTCGAGGTGCGCGAGGACCTGGCCGACATCGAACGCGTGGTGGTGGGGGAGAGGTGAGCGCGTCCCCGCGGGTGGTCCCGCTGGAGCGTGGCGGCGCGGCAACGGCCCGGGCGGCGCTCGAGCGCACGATCGCCGCCGGCGGTGTCGTCCTCTTCCCCTCCGACGGGGTCTACGGCCTCGCCTGCGATCCGCTCGATCCGGGCGCGATCGCCCGGATCTACCGGATCAAGGGGCGCGATGACGGCAAGCCGGGGGCGGTTATGTACTTCTCGCCGCTGGCGATGCGGGAGCTCGTCGCCGATCTCGGCCCGCGCGCCGCCGCCGCGCTCAGCGCCCTGCTGCCCGGTCCGGTCACGCTGGTCGTCAGGAACCCGGGGCGCCGCTATCCGCTCGCCTGCCGGGCCGACGTCGAGCGGCTCGGCGTCCGCCTCCTGTCCGGCCCGCTGGGCGGGGCGATGTGCCCGATCTTCCAGACCTCGGCCAACCTCAGCGGCAAGCCGGCGCCGGGCCGCTTCGAGGACGTCTCCGATGCGATCCTCGGTGAGGTCGACCTGGCGATCGACGGTGGCGAGCTCACCGGCCTGCCCTCGACCGTCGTCGACATCGCCTCGATCGACGACGGTGGCGCCTGGGAGATCCTGCGCGAAGGCGCGATCTCCGAAGGAGACCTGGCGAGCTCCCTCGCCTCGGTCGGCCTCGACTAGCGCCGTCCGGTAGCCCCGGGACGCGCTGTCGGCCTGCGTCATAGGGCACCCTAACCCGACTCGCTACGATGCTCCGTCCATGTCGAGTGAGCAATACGTGGACCGGCCGCTGGCGCGCACCGTCGGCTCGACGATCTTCATCAGCCGCTGGCTGCAGGCGCCGCTCTACCTCGGCCTGATCGTCGCTCAGGGAATCTACGTCTGGCGCTTCATGCAGGAGCTCTGGCACCTGATCAGCGACGCCGGCCACCTCAGCGAGAACGACCTGATGCTGCTGGTCCTCGGCCTGGTCGACGTGGTGATGATCGCCAACCTGCTGATCATGGTGATCATCGGCGGCTACGAGACCTTCGTCTCGCGGATCAACCTTCGCAACCATCCCGACCAGCCCGAGTGGCTGTCGCACGTCAACGCCAACGTGCTGAAGGTGAAGCTGGCGATGGCGATCGTCGGCATCTCCTCGATCCACCTGCTGCAGACCTTCATCAACGCCGGCAACACCTCCTCCGACACGATGCTGTGGCAGACCGTGATCCATCTCACCTTCGTGATCTCGGCGCTCGCACTGGCGGCGATCGATCGCTTCCTCTCGCCGAAGTCGGGGGCCTCGCATGGGCCTCCCGAGCGGTCCCGCGCCGCGACCGACGGCGATCGCGCCGACGCCGACCGGGCCGCCGGCTGACGGCGGGCAGCCCGCCCCGGTATCGGGGGCCATTGCTATCGTCGGCACAAGCGATGGCCGACCTTCCCGAGAACTTCCAGACCGCCCCCCTGAGCGAGGTCGATCCCGAGATCGCGACCGTTCTCGACCGGGAGCTGCGCCGCCAGCAGCGGACGCTGGAGATGATCGCCTCGGAGAACTTCGTCCCTCAGGCGGTGCTCGACGCGGTCGGCTCGGTGCTGACCAACAAGTACGCCGAGGGGTATCCCGGTCGCCGGTATTACGGCGGCTGCGAGGAGGTCGACGTCGCCGAGCAGCTGGCGATCGACCGTGCCAAGGCGCTCTTCGGCGCCGACCACGCCAACGTGCAACCGCACGCCGGTGCCCAGGCCAACAACGCCGTGTACTTCGCGCTGCTCCAGCCGGGCGACACGATCCTCGGCCTCGCGCTCGACCACGGTGGCCACCTCAGCCACGGGATGAAGATCAACGTCTCCGGGAAGTTCTACAACCCGGTCCCCTACCACGTGCGCCGCGAGGACTATTGGGTGGACATGGACGAGGTTGCGGCGCTCGCCGCCGAGCACAAGCCGAAGATGATCGTCGCCGGCTGGTCCGCCTACCCGCGCCAACTCGATTTTGCCGCCTTCCGTGAGATCGCCGACTCGGTCGGTGCCCTCCTGATGGTCGACATGGCCCACTTCGCCGGCCTGGTCGCGGCCAACGAGCACCCCAGCCCGGTGCCCTACGCGGACGTCGTCACCACCACCGTGCACAAGACGCTGGCGGGCCCGCGCAGCGGCCTGATCCTCAGTACGGAGGAGCACGCCAAGGCGATCGACAAAGCGATCTTCCCCGGCCAGCAGGGTGGCCCACTGATGCACACGATCGCCGCCAAGGCGGTGGCGCTGAAGATCGCGGCCTCGGCACCCTTCGCCGAGCGCCAGCGCCAGACCATCGCCAACGCCCGCGCGCTCGCGATCGGCCTGGAAGCGAACGGCATCCCCGTCCTCACCGGCGGCACCGACGTCCACCTCGTCCTGGTCGACCTCAACCCGACCGGACTCGACGGGCAGACCGCCGAGGACCGCCTGGAGGCGGTCGGCATCACCGTCAACCGCAACGCCATCCCCTTCGACGAGCGCCCGCCGATGAACCCCTCGGGCCTGCGCGTCGGCACTCCTGCCCTGACCACGCGGGGCATGAAGGAGGAGGAGATGGAGGAGATCGCCGCGGTCATCGCCTCCGCCCTCGGCCCCGACTTCGAGTCCGAGAAGTCTTCCCTGGCCGAGCGCACCGGCGCCCTGATGGATCGCCATCCGTTGTACCCGCAGCTCTCGCCGACGACGGTCTGAGTTTCGCCTGGGGCCCCCGCACCCGTCCGAGGTGCGGCGCGGGGTGCGTGGCGGCCCGACCCCGACCCCCGCACCCGTCCGAGATGGTCCCGGGCGCCTCATGGCGCTCCTGGCAGGCTGTGACCGCCATGAGGCGCCCGGACGGGAGGGATTCGTGGGGAAGAGGGCACAGGGACGGGAGGCGGTCGTGGGGAGGCGGGCACGGGGTCGGGAGGATTCGTGGGGAGGAGGGCACGGGGTCGGGAGGGGTCCGTGGGGGAAGACGACACGGGGACGGGAGGGGTTCGTGAAAAAGACGGCACAGGGACGGGAGGAGGGTCGGACCTCCGTGACGGGTATCCCCGAGGGTGGGGTACGCGTGGCGGATCTCGGGTGCCCG
>JAFDWO010000015.1 GCA_018268415.1 Actinomycetota bacterium
CGTCCCTGTGCCCGCCTTCCCCACGACCCCCTCCCGTCCCGGGCGCCTCATGGCGCTCACAGCCTGCCAGGAGCGCCATGAGGCGCCCGGGACCATCTCGGACGGGTGCGGGGGCCGGGGTCGGAACGCAGCGCATCCCGCAACGCATCTCGGACGGCCCCCCCGCCCGGGGTCGGGCCGCACCTCGGCCGCCCCACCACCGCCGCCCCACCGCCTCGGGTCAGCCCCGCCCGCCCCACGCCTCCCGCGAGAGCTCGTAGACGGCGTGGTCGCCAAGGGGGGTCGTGACGGTGTCGACGAAGGTCGCTCCGAGGAAGTCCTCGACGGCGCCGCGGGTGCGGGCGTTGTCGACGCCGACGCGCAGCTCGACCGTGGGGAAGGTGGCGAAGGCGTGGTCGAAGACGAGGGCCTTGACCTCGGTGTAGTCCTCACGGGTCCAGTAGTCGCGGGCGAGGAAGGTGTGGTCGACGAGGATGCGGTCGCCCGATTCGTCGGGCCGCTCGAAACGGGAGCTGCCGACGACCGCGCCGTCGGCGGTGGTGACGGCGAGGGCGCCGCCGGAGGCGAGGGAGTCGGCGAAGAACCGCTCGAGCTTGTCCGCGGTCGCGCGGTCGGACTCCGGGTGCTCCTCCCAGATCAGCGGGTCGTCCGCGACGGCGATGAAGGCGTCACGGTCGGCGGCTCCGAGCGGGCGCAGTCGAAACTTGGGCCCTTGCAGGGTCGGCTGACGATCGAAGTCCATGCGCGCGAGTATCCCAGGGCGGGTCGTGCAGGTGTCACGGAATCGTTACTTGAGGATCCTCACTCAATCCAACGTCCAGACCGGTTGACAGGCCGATCGGCGGCCGGCACCGTCGCCGCTCAGTCGGCGCGGAGCACGCCGGAGGCGAGTCAGGAGGGCCGAGGGAATGACGAACGTGACCAACATCTCCGCCGTGGAGACGACCGAACTACGGTCTGGCGCCAGCGACGAAGTGGCGTGGGTCGGGGGCTTCTTCGCCTACGGCGGCAAGGACGCCGAGCAGTCGGCGACGATCTACTTCGCGGTGCCGCCCGGCGAGCGCCTCGGCAAGCACGTCGACACGGCCGAGGAGACCCAGGT
Source organism: Actinomycetota bacterium (assembly GCA_018268415.1). Classification (GTDB taxonomy): domain Bacteria; phylum Actinomycetota; class Thermoleophilia; order Solirubrobacterales; family 70-9; genus VAYN01. Next base: position 1,103 of record JAFDWO010000015.1, read on the forward strand.
CGTCTTCTCCGGCGAAGGCGAGCTCCTCCTCGACGACGGCCCCAAGCCGATCCGCCCCGGCGACGTCTTCGTCCTCACCGAAGGCACCTCGCACGACCTCCACAACACCGGCACCGAGGACCTGCGGATCATCGCCTTCTTCTCCAAGCCGCAGGTCGAGCAGCATTGGGACGTCGACACCTGGCCGCCGGACGGCTCCAAGGTGACCGGCTCGCCGAACCGGAGCTAGGCCGGCCTTTCGTCCGGCCGCCGAGGATCGCGTTCCGCGGTCGAGGTCCACTCTCCCCGATCCACGCCCGGCCAGTCCGACAGCCGCTGCAGCTCCTCCAGGTGCAGGCGGGAGAGCCCCGCGATCCGCCGCTCCCCGAGCGGCGTCAGCAGCAGGTGGACGATGCGGTGGTCCTCCTCGTCGCGGCGCCGCTCGACCAGGCCCGCGTCGACGGCGCGGTCGATCAACTCAACCACGCTGTGGTGCCTGGTGGCGAGGTAATCGGAGAGCTCGCCGATCGTCGGCGGCGCGTCGCCGGGGTGCCCTTTGATCGCCAACAACAGCTGATGCTGGGCCGGGGTGAGGCCGACCGCCTTGGCCTGGTCCTCGCTCCAGCGCAGGAACCTACGGAGCGCGGTGCGGAAGCCGAGCAGCTCTTCGTAGTCACGCCGGGTCGGTCGGCGCGCGCCGGTCACGCCGGTCCGGTCGGCGTCGGCGTCCGGCTCCCGCCGAGAAGCTCGAGCGGGCGGAGGACGCGGGTGCGGTGGCGCTCCTCGTCGAGGTCGCGCAGGCGGCCCTCGAGCAGCTGCTCGAGGCGCACGGTGCCGACCGGGACGGCGGGGAGGGCGCGCTCGGCGACCGGCAGCTCGGTCCGTCGCGACTCGGCCATCACGTAGGCGACGTGGCGGAGGGTGTCGTCGGTGAAGACGATCGGAGCGTCGTCCGGCCCCCTGCCGGCCGGTCCGTTCGTCACGTCGGCCGGTCGGGCGTCCCCCATCACGTCGCCGACGAATAGCACCTCGAGCGGGTCGACGCTGTACTCGCGGGTCAGGTGGACGCCGCGGCGGGCGACCTTCTCGGTGAGGACGGAGCGGCGGAGGATGAGGATCGAGATCGCGTAGGCGGCGGTGGCGCCGATCAGGAGCGGCAACAGGGCTTCGTAGCGGTGGGTCAGCTCGAGCGCGAAGACGACCCCGGTGAGCGGCGAACGCATCACCCCGCCGAGCACGGCGGCCAGGCCGACCAGCGGCCAGAACCCGGTGGCGACGTGGGGGAAGATCTCGGCCTCGAGCCCGCCCAGTGCCCCGCCGATCATCAGCATCGGCGCCAGCACGCCGCCCGAGGTTCCGGAGCCGAGCGAGAGCGACCAGATCAGCGTCTTGACGATCAGGATGCCGACGATCAGATGGAGGGCGATGGTGCCGTTCAGCTCGGCCCCGATCACGTCGTAGCCGACCCCGAGCGCCTGTGGCACGACCAGGCCGCCGAGGCCGATGATCAGGCCGCCGATCGCGGGCCACCACATCCAGTGGATCGGCAGCCGCTGGAAGCCGTCCTCGGAGAGGTAGACGAGCGAGGTGGCGACGAGGGCGAGGACCCCGCCGAGCGCCCCCGTCGCGACGCAGAGGGCGTAGGAGCCGGCGTCGAGGTGCAACTGTCCGGTCGGCATCGGGAAGATCGGGCCGCTACCGAGCAGCGGCACGCGGACGACGGCGGCGACGGCGACCGCCCCCGCGACCGGGATGAAGCTGCGCGGCCGCCACTCGAAGAGAAGCAGCTCGACCGCGAGCAGGACCGAGGCGAGCGGCGCGTCGAAGGTCGCCGCCATGCCCGCCGCGGCACCGCAGACGAGCAGGGTCTTGCGCTCGTCGGCGGTCAGGTGCATCAGCTGCGCGAAGATCGAACCGCAGGCGCCGCCGGTCATGATGATCGGACCCTCGGCGCCGAACGGGCCCCCGGTACCGATCGCGATCGCCGACGCCAGCGGCTTCAGCACCGCCACCCGCGGCTGGATCCGGCTGCCCCCCGTGAGGATCGACTGGATCGCCTCGGGGATCCCATGGCCGCGGATCTTCTCCGAGCCGAAGCGGGCCATCAGGCCGACCACCAGCCCTCCACAGACCGGTGCCAGGAGGATCAGAAACGGCGAGTGGTGCCCTTCCCCGGGCGCCACCAAAGCGGTGCCCACCCGCTGGTAGAAGACGACGTTGGTGATCAGGCCGATCAGCCGCAGCAGGCACCAGGCGACGCCCGCGGCCAGCAGCCCGATCGGCAGCGCGAACGCGGTGATGACGAGGAGCCTGGGGCCGACGTCGAAGTCGCCGAGATGTCGGAGGTCGCGCGGGCGTGACGGCATCGCCCGGAGAAAATATCGTGACACGATGCGTAGTGCAGCACCGCATCGCGTCACGCCGGAGACGTCCGGCCCGGGACGCGAGAGAGGGTCGTGGGTGAGCGGGCACGGGGACGCACCAGGTCGGACCTCCGCGATGGTCTCCTAGGCAGGTGAGGATTCGAACGGTCAGGAATCTCCCGGGTTCCTTATCCACGTATATGGCGGATTTCGAACCCGGCAGATTTCTGACCGTTCGGGAGCGTGCGGATCGGCCGTGGACGGGGTGGCCGCATCCCTCCCGCCGGCGCGTCCGCACCCGTTCGGGACGTTCCGGGTCGAGACCTTGAACGCCGCAAAGCTCCCGATCCAAACAGGAGTCCCATGCATCTACGGGGCCGGTTGCGGCGGACCCTTGCCGGGGCCTCGACTCGGGTGAAGCGGCCCGCGGCCAGACGCCTCCGAGTTGGATAGCCAGGGCCTATAGAGGATAGCTATGCCGTCTTTGCCGGCGGTTCATCGGACTCCTAGAGTGCCGCCACCGCACGATTGCTACGGGAGTGCGGCGCTTAGCCAATTACGAGGAGAGGTGAACGATGCTGAGGACGTTCTGGCATTCGTCGCAGGCGCGGCGGACCGGACTGCGGGCGGGCGCCGTATCTGTGTGCGCCTTGGTCGTCGCGCTGGGATTGACGGCGTGCGGCGGAGGCTCGGGGGGAACTGGGTCGGGGGGCTCGACCGGAGCGTCCGGGGAAGGCGGCTCGAGTCCGGCATCGGGTGGCGAAAAGCTCACCGTCGGGCTGATCCTCGAGGGTCCCAAGAACGACAAGTCCTTCAACGAGGCCGCGTACCTCGGGGTGCAGAAAGTCGTCGAAGAAGACCCCAACGTCGAACTGACCTCGGTCCTCGAAAACCGCGAAGAAACCCAAGATCAGAGCGAAGCTGTCGAAACGCTCGCCGGCGTCGACAAGGTTGTGATCGGTACCGGGGCCCAGTTCGGCCCGATCTTTGACAACCAGGCGCCGAAGTATCCGGACACGACCTTCCTGACCCTGGGCGGCTATCCACAGAACTTCCACGAAAACGTCTACTCGATCGCCTTCGATCGCGTTGCCGCCTACGTGACCGGCGTCCTCGCCGCTCACCTGACCAAAGACAAGACGGTGGGCTTCGTCGGCGGCGCGGAAATCCCGCCGGTCGAACAGTCGCTGGTCGGGGTCGAAGCCGCCATCAAAAGCGCCGATCCATCGATCAAATTGCTGAAGAACGTGGTCGGTGACTTCAACGACGTAGCCAAGGCCAAGGCGGCCTCGGCGGCGATGCTCGCCGACGGGGCCGACGTGATCATCGGTTATGTCGACGCCGGGATCGCCGGGGTGTACGCCGCCGCCGACGAAGCCGGGAAGAACGTTCCGGTCTTCAAGCTCGACCTGCTCGAGTGCTCGGGCTACGGGAACATCGTCGGCGCCAACATCGGTGACAACACCGAAGCGGCTTATCAGCTGCTCAGCGGCGTGGCGAAAGGGACGCTGAAGCCGGCGGGCGTGACGATCTTCGCCGGTCTCCAAGACCCGGCCCTGCAGCGGGTCGCCCTCTGCCCGAAATACGAAAAGAACAAGGAATTCTCGAGCCTGCTCGAAGAAACGGTCACCGGCATCAACGACGGCTCGATCCAGGTCCCGAAGGAAGAGTTGAACCCGCGACCCAACTATCCCTACCGGGAAGGCCTCGAAGGTCCTGTGAAACAGGGCGAATAGCGCCAAGATGCAGGATTCGTCAAGCACCCCACAGGTGACCGGCGCGGGAGTCGCGGAGAGCCCGGCGTTGCCCCGTCCCGGCGGCGAGCCGATGCTGGAGCTGGTTGAGATAACCAAGCGATTCCCCGGCGTGCTGGCCAACGACGCGATCTCCCTCCGGGTTGACCGGGGGGAGATCCTGGGTCTCCTCGGCGAGAACGGGGCGGGGAAGTCGACCCTGATGAACATCGTCTACGGGATGCAGGCCCCCGATTCCGGCGAGATCCGTATCGGCGGCGAGCCGGTGACGATCCGCAGCCCCCAGGATGCGGTCGCGCTCCGGGTCGGGATGGTCCACCAGCACTTCATGCTCGTTCCCGACATGACGGTCGCCGAAAACGTGGTGCTCGAGCCCTCTCGCGGTCCCGGTCGGGCGCGACTCGAGGAGGTTGGGCGCGAGCTCGAGGAGATCGGTAGGCGGTTCGAGCTGTACGTGTCCCCGACGGCGATGGTCGAGGACCTCTCCACCGGCGAGCGCCAGCGGGTGGAGATCCTGAAGGTCCTCTACCGCGACGCCGACATCCTGATCCTCGACGAGCCGACCTCCGCCCTGACGCCGCAGGAGTGGACCGAGTTCGCGGGGTTCCTCCGGCGCATGGCGGAGGCGGGCAAGGCGGTGATCTTCATCACGCACAAGCTCGACGAGCTCTTCGACCTGGTCGATCGCTGCGTCGTTCTCCGCGACGGTCGGGTGGTCGACACGGTTGCCATCGGCGATACCGACAAGCGCTCGTTGGCCAAGACGATGGTCGGTCGCGAGGTGACGTTGCGGGCGGAGCGACCCATCCTGGCGCCCGGTCGGCCGGTCCTTGACGTGAAGGGTCTGCGGCTCGGCTCCGGGCGACACCATGAGGTCGACGGGATCTCCTTCGAGATCCGCGAGCACGAAGTCTTCGGCATCGCGGGCGTCAGCGGCAACGGACAGGACGAGCTGGTCGAAGCTCTGGTCGGCCTGGCGCAGCCGACAGCGGGCGAGATCTCGATCGACGGCGAGCCGTTGGTGCAGCACGCGCCACGGGCGTTCACCGCGGGCGGTGGCGCCCTGATCCCCGAGAACCGCCATGCGGACGGGGTCGCGACCGAGCTCTCCCTGCTCGACAACCTGATCCTCAAGGAGCTCGACTCATCGCGCTTCTCGCGCCACGGCGTCCTTGCCCTGGATGCCGCTCGCGAGCACGCCGAGGAGCTGGTGGCCGCATACGACATCCGCGGTCCGGGTGTCGACGCACCGATCGGCCAGCTCTCCGGCGGCAACCAGCAGAAGGCGGTCCTGGCGCGTGAGCTGAGCCGCGATCCGCGCTTCGTGATCGCCTTCCAGCCGACCCTGGGATTGGACGTCGGCGCGATGGAGACGGTCTATCGGCGACTGAACGAACGCAAGAGCAGCGGCTCGGCCGTCCTGCTCGTCTCTTACGAGCTCGACGAGATCCTCTCGATGGCGGACCGGTTCGCGGTGATGGTCGACGGGCGCTTCCTGAGCGTCATCGCGGCGGCGGATGCCGACACCGAGGTGATCGGCATGTTGATGGGGGGCGAGGAGGCGGCATGACCATCCGGCGAGCAGTGACGAAAGGCCTCCGCAAGCGACTCCTGGCCGACGGCACGACGCTGGCCTTGCAGGCGCTCGTCGCCCTCGGGGCACTGGTGATCGCGATGCTCTTCGTTCTCGCCTCCGGGGTCTCGCCGGGGCGCGGGGCGACCGCCTTCGTCGAAGGGGCCTTCGGGACGCAGCAGAACCTGGCCGGCACCCTGAGCAAGATGGTGCCGCTCTCGCTCGTCGCGCTCGGTTGGATCGTCGTGTTCCGCGGTGGCCGGTTCCACGTCGGCTTTTCCGGGCAGATCCTCGTCGGTGGCATGTTCGTCTCGCTGATCGCCCTGAAGATCTCGGTCCCGGCGCCGATCCACCTGCCGTTGGCCGTGCTGGCAGGCGCCGTCGGCGGCGGCGCCTACGCTGCGATCGCCGCCTGGCTGTGGGCGCGTCGCGGCATCAACGAGATCCTCTCGACCCTGCTGCTCAACCTGATCGCGGTCCAGCTGCTCGCCTGGTGGGTACGGGAGCCACTGCACGACTCGACCACGCCGCTGGCACTGACGCCGCCCTTCCCCGAATCGGCTCGCTGGCCCGAGCTGATCCCCAACACGTTGCTCCATTGGGACGTCGTCCTCATCCCCCTGGCGATCGCCGCGGTCGCCTTCATCCTCGGTCGCACCGTGTTCGGTCTGCGGATCAGGATCGTCGGCGCCAATCCGCGGCTCGCCCAGCACGCCGGCATCGCCCCCCACCGCGTCGGGACCGAGGCGATCGTCCTGTCCGGCGCCCTCGCGGGCATCGCCGGCGCGTCCTTGGTCCTGGCGAGCTCGACGCCGGCGATGCCGGAAGACTTCGGTGCCGCCTATGGCTTCACCGGCATCGCGGTGGCGCTGCTCGCGCGCAACTCGCCCGTCGGGGTCCTTCCCGCGGCACTCCTGTTCGCGGCGCTCGCGCAGGGTGGCGGGGTGATGGAGGGAACGGTCGGGCTCTCGTCCTCGCTGATCTCCTTCATCCAGGGCCTGATGATCATCCTCGTGCTGGCGGCGACGATGTTCATCCGCCGCGGCCGCAGTCGGCAGGGGATCAGATCCGAACGTCGCGCCGCCGAGGTCGACCAGCCGACGCTCCCCGCGGGGGTGGTGTCATGACCCTCTCGGCCGCAATCTCCTTGGCGCCCTTCGACAGCGCTTGGTTGGCTGCCGTGCTCGTCCTCTCGACGCCGCTGCTGCTGGCCTCGGTGGGCGAGCTCGTCTCGGAGCGGACCGGGGTTCTCAACGTCGGCCTGGAAGGGATGATGTTGGCGGGGACGTTCTCCGCCTATTACGTCGCCTATCTCACCGGGAGCCCGGTCTGGGCGCTCTTCGGCGGCATCGCCGGAGGCCTCGTCTTCGGCCTGGTGATGGGGGGCCTGGCGGTGCAGATCGGCGCCGACCAGATCGTCTCGGGGGTCGGCATCAACCTGGCGGCGATCGGGGTGACCGGCTTCTTCTTCGACGAAATCTTCGGCAACAAGCCGCAGACCCTCGTCTCTACCATCGGCAACGTGTCGATCCCGGGTCTCTCGAAGATCCCGGTTATCGGCAACGCCTTCTTCGACCGCAACCCGATCGTCTACCTTGCGTTCGCGCTGGTGCCGGCGGTCTGGTGGTTGCTCTTCCGTAGTAAGTGGGGCCTTGCGATCCGGGCGGTCGGTGAGACCCCTGAGGCTGCCGAAGCGGCGGGCATCAGCGCGCGTCGGGTGCGCTGGCTCGGCGCGCTCACGGCGGCCGGCCTCGCGGGCTTGGCGGGGGCCTATCTGGTCGTCGTCGAAGTCGGGATCTTCAAGCAGGAGATGACCAACGGCCGCGGCTTCCTGGCGCTCGTCGCCGTCATCTTCGGGCGCTGGCGGCCCGGCGGCGTCCTGATCGCCTGTGTGGTGCTGGGCGGGGCCGACGCCTTGCAGCTGCGCCTCGCCGATGACGCCAGCGTGCCGCGGGTGGTGTGGGCCGCGGTGCTGCTCGTGGTGGTCATAGTCGCCCTCTGGATGATCACCCGCCGCCGCCGGCGGTCCAAGGCGATGCCGCTCACGGCTGCGGTGGGCATCCTGGCCGCCGGCCTTTGCGTGATCGCGCCCCACGTGGCCCTGCCGAATGAGCTGTGGCGATCGCTCCCCTTCATCCTGGCCTTGATCGTGCTCGCCGGCAGCGCGACCACCGCGCGCATGCCGAGCAAGCTTGGACTCGAGTTCCGCCGAGGAGAGTGATTGTCGATGACCACGAATGCTGTTTCGCAACCGAAAGGACCCGAGAACGTGACCAACGACGAGGAGTGGCTGCAGCGGCGCACGGACCCGGCGAAGACCGCCTTGCTGCTGATCGACTTCCAGAACGACTTCTGCGCCGACGGCGGCTGGTACGACAAGATCGGCTATCCGGTCGGGGCGGCCCAGGCCGCTGCGAGGCGCACGTCGAGCCTGCTGTCAGAGGTCCGCGAGACCGGCATGCTCATCGTCTTCGTCCGTTGTGTCTATGACCGCCAGTACCTGCCGCGGGTCATGATCGAGAGCTACGAGCACAAGGGCCTTCCACTCGACTATTGCCTCGAGGGAACGTGGGGTGGCGACTTCTACGAGGTCGTGCCCGAGCCGGGTGACCTGGTCCTGTCCAAGCACCGCTACAGCGCCTTCATCCATACGGATCTGCAGGTGATCCTGGGCGCCCGCGAGATCGAGAACCTGGTGTTCGCCGGGGTGGCCACGAACGTCTGCGTGGACTCGACCGTCCGCGACGGGTACATGCTCGATTACCGCGTCACGGTGCTCGAAGACTGTTGTGGGACCTACGATCAGGGCCTGCACGAGGCCACTCTGGAGACCGTGCGCCGCGCCTTCGGCGTCGTCGCGAGGAGTGACGACTTCCTGCGTGCCCTCGGCGTTCACACCGCGCATGCCTGACGCGCCCGAGCCCGGCGTTCGTCCACACCCGGCGTTGGCCGGCTCCGGCCGCTACACCGACGACCAGAGCCGGCCTGACCAGGTCTATATGGCGGTCGTGCGCAGCGATGCGGCGCACGGGCGTCTACTCGGTCTCGATGTCTCTGCCGCGCTCGCGCTCCCCGGCGTGGTGCGGGTGGTGGTGCCCGACGATCTGGATCCGATGCCGCACATCCCGATCCGGACCGCATCCCTGCCGGAGCTCGAGCGGTGCCTGCAGCCGGTCCTGCCGCTCGAGGAGATCCGTTATGTCGGCCAGCCCGTCGCCGCCGTCATTGCCGAGGATCCGGCTCTCGCCGAGGACGCGGCCGAGCGGGTGCGGCTCGAGGTCCAGCCCCTTGCGGTCACGGGCTTCGAAGAGCCGGGATGGGAAGAGACGGAGCCCCTGCTGAAGATGGAGGCCGAGCAGGGGCAGGTCGAAGAGTCGTTCGCGGTCGCCGCGCACGTGGTGCGGCGTGAGCTGCGGATCAGGCGTCGCACCGGCGCGCCGATCGAGACCCGCGGGATACTCGCCGAGTGGCAGGCCACCGACGGCGTGCTGCAGCTATGGGGCCCGGCGAAGTTCATCTGGTTCACGCGGGGGGTGATCGCGGCCGCGCTCGGCATCACCGAGGACCACGTGATCTGTCACCGCGTCGATGTCGGCGGCATGTTCGGTACTCGTGGCGAGCTCTACCCGGAGGACGTGCTTGCGGCCTGGGCCGCGCGGGAGGTCGGGCGACCGGTGAAGTGGATCGAGGATCGTCGGGAGCACCTGCTCGCGATGAACCAGTCGGCGGAGGAGCTGCACCGCTTCGAGCTGGCCGTCGCCGCCGACGGCGAGCTGCTCGCCTATCGCGATGAGGTCGTCCTCGACATGGGAGCCTACCCGCGGCCGATCGGGTCCCGGATCCCCGCGCTGGTGATCGAGAACCTGCCCGGGCCCTATCGCTGGCGGGCGAGCGAGGTGAAGGTCGCCTGGCGCACGAGCAACAAGGCGCCGGTCGGGACCGTGCGGGCGCCGACCCGAGTAGCCAGCAATTTCGTCCGTGAGCACGCGATCGACCTGGCCGCGGCGGCGGTCGGCCTGGATCGGCTCGAGCTGCGGCGGCGGAACCTGATCACGCCGGCCGAGCTGCCGTTCGAAAGGGTGCTGGACGAGCACGAGACCGTGCGCTACGAAGGCGGCGACTATCCGGCACTGATGGACGAGCTCTTCGATGCCGTCGGTGGCCCGGTGCTCGACGCCGCGGTCGCCGATCGCAGAGCCGCCGGCGAGTTGGTCGGGATCGGCCTGGCGACGATCCTCGAGGGCTCCGGGATCGGACAGGACGAGAGTGCCGCGATCACGCTCGAGCGGTCCGGGCGCTTCCGGGTCCGCACCACGGCAAGTGAAGTCGGCCAGGGCTTGGACGAGACCCTTCGTCGGGTCGCCGCGGAGCGCCTTGACGTGCCGGCCGACCTCGTCGACGTCGAATCCGGCTCGTCGTTCGCACCGCCCGGCGGCCGTGGCACCTACGGCAGCCGCTCGACGGTCTTCGCCGGCGCCTCCGTGGACGCGGCTTGTACCGGCCTACTGGAGGAGCTGCGCACGAAGGCGGCTGCGGCACTCGGCGGCCCGACGGGCGAGATTCGCTTCGACCGGGAGGGGGCCAAGCGAGGGCGACGGCGGATCGATTGGGTCGATCTCGGACCCACCGAGGCAGAGGGCGCCTGGTCCTCCGACGGGCCCACGTTTGGATTCGGAATGTTCGTCGCGATCGCTCGCGTCGACCGCGACACCGGCTTCGTCACCCTCGAGAGGATGACCGTGGCGTTCGACTGCGGGCGCGCGATCTACCCCGCCGGCGTCGAAGGGCAGTTGCGGGGCGGTGCCGTGCAGGGGATCAGCGCGGCCCTTCTGGAGGCCGTCGACTATGGCGCGGGCGGCCAGCCGCAGAGCACCTCGCTGGTCGAGTACATGCTGCCGACCTGCGCCGACGTGCCGAGGATCGACGTCCGGATCTGGGAGTCGGGCGAAGTCACCGCCAATCCCCTCGGCGTGCGCGGTCCCGGCGAGGTCGGGACCGCGGGCGCTCCGGCGGCGGTGGCCTCGGCGGTCGCCGACGCCCTGGGCGGCCGCGCGCCGGTAGAGCTGCCGATTACCCCCGAGGCCGTGCTCGCGCTGATCGACGAAATCGGCGAGCCGACGCTGGGACAACTGGAGAGAGGAGCCGCATGCTGATCGACGTACACGCACATGACTACCCTGAGGCCTATCTGGAGGCCATCCGCGAGGAAGGCAGCGGCTTCGATCATTATCTTCGCGACGACGGGCGGGTGGTCGTCCTGCAAGACGGCGCGGTGGCGCTGGCGATGCCGCGGCCGATGCCGACGGTCGCCGAACGGATTGCGCGGATGGACGCGGCCGGGGTCGGTGTGCAGGCCCTGTCGATCTCGGCGCCCAACGTGTACCGCCTCCCCGCGCGAGTGCGTGCTGAGCTCACTCGCCGGCTGAACGACGACCTCACCGAGACTGCCCGCTCTGCGCCGGAGCGGTTTCGCGTCTTCGCCAGCCTGCCGCTACCCGACGTCGATGCCGCCCTCGAGGAGGTCGCCCGCGCCGCGACGCTGCCGTTCCACTCCGGATTCATGGTCTGCACCACGATCGACCAGCGGACCCTCGATAGCCCCGAGTTCGAGCCCTTGTGGGCAGAGCTCTCGCGCCGCCGGGCGACCGTCTTCGTCCATCCGACGACGGCGTGCTGCACCGATGGGATCCGCGAGTACGCACTGGCACTGGGGATCGACTTCCTGGCCGAGACGACGCTGTGCGTGGCGCGGCTGACCTATTCGGGGCTGTTCGAGCGCCATCCCGGGATCCGCTGGATCTTCAGTCACCTGGGCGGCAGCGTCCCCTTCCTCATCCACCGATTCGACAACTACTACCGTCAGTTTCCCGAGTGCCGCGAGCACATCTCGCGGCCGCCGTCGGAGATCCTCGGTGGCGTGTGGTTCGACACCGTGACCACCCATCCACCGGCGCTTGCCTGCGCACTCGCCACCTTCAAGGTCGAGCAGTTCGTGTTTGGCACCGACTACCCTCACGTGCCCGGGGGCCTGGAGGTGTTCGCCGAGACGCTGGCGACGGCGCAACTGAGCGAACGGGATCGGAGTCTGATCGAGCACGAGACGGCGGCGGCTCTGCTGGCGCCGGCCGAGGTGCCCGCCTGAGGGTGGACCGGTCGCTCAGCCGAGCGTGAGGATGCTGGCGCCGTGCGGGACGCGCTGCTGCCAGTCGGCCTCCCGGACGACCTCGATAAAGCTGCGGTGGAGGCGGCGCAGCGAGGTCTCGGCGACGAAGGCGCTCAGTTCCCAGGCGATCGGTGGATCGAGCTGGCGGACCGATGACGCGAGGTCCGGCGGGACGTTCTTGATCGGGACCAGCGCCGGGCCGAGTCCGCTGGCGGCGAGCCGCGCCGCGGCCTCGATCTGCGCGGTGCGGACCACCGGGTGGGGCTCGAACCCCGCCCGCTCGCAGGCCTCCAAGACGGTCTCGCCGAGCCCGTGGTTCTCGTTGAACAGGACCCAATCCCGATCGCTGAGGCCTTCGAGGGCAACCGGCGAGCGAGACTGTAGGAGCGGGTCGTCGCTGGGCAGTACGACCACCAGTTGGTCCCAGCCGAGGTGCTCGACGGCGCCCTCCCAGTCCTCCGGCGTCGGGCCGATCCCGAGGTCGGCCCCGTGACTGCGGACCGCCTCGATCGCGGCGGCGCGATGGGGGTACTCCTTCAGCGTGATGTGGCAGCTGGCGAAGGCGTCATGCCACCGTTTCACACACTGCGGCAAGGTCGAGACCGACAGCGAGGGGACTGTTGCGATCGTCAGGGTTTCCGGCTCGAGATCCAGGCGCTGGCGGGCGACCTTCCCGGCGCGGTCGGCAGAGGCGACGGCAACGCGCGCCTCGGCCACGAACGCACGGCCCGCGTTGGTGAGGCGCACCGGTTTCGGCGGCCGATCGAAAAGGGCGCCGCCGATCTCCGCCTCGAGGACCTGGATCTGCTGCGAGAGCGAGGGCTGCGAGACGTGCATCCGCACCGCCGCCTGCGTGAAGGACTGGGTGTCGGCGACAGCCAGCACGTACTCCAGCTGCCGCAGAGTCATAGGCCCAACCTATCACGCATGGTGAGCGCGTCTTTGCCACGCCGGGAACCCCCACATAACGTGGCCGACCATGGACAACGCGACCCCCAAAGCCTCGGTTTCCGGCCGCTTTATCGACCTGACCATGCCGTTCTCGAGCGAGACGATTCCGGTACCCGGGCATCCGGCGCCGACGTTCGAGCCCCTCCACACGATCGAGAGGGACGGCGTTCGCAACACGGTCGTCTGCATGAGCTTGCACACCGGAACCCACATCGACGCGCCCTCGCACTTCATCCCCGACGGGCGCACGATCGACCAGATCGAGCTCGACCGCTTCCGCCGTCCCGCGGTTCGCCTCGATCTCACCGGGAGCATGGCTCCCGGTGAGCCGATCGACCTCGAGCAGCTCCGGCGGGCCGGCTTCGACCCCGGCGCCGCCGCCGACTCGATCCTGCTGCTGGCGACGGGCTGGACCGATCGGGCCTGGCGGGAACCCGCGCTGTATGAGACCAATCCCTTTCTTGCCTCCGACGCGGCCGAGGCGGTCGCCGCCTGTCGCCCTTCGGTGCTCGGTCTCGACTTCGCCGTCGACGACACCCGGCCCTGGCCGAACCACACCGTCCTGCTGGGTGAGGAGGTCCTGCTGCTGGAGAACCTCGTCGGCCTGCCCCGACTGCCCGCCGACGGCTTCGAGGTGACCGCGTTCCCGCTGCACCTCGTCGGCGAGAACGGCGGGCCCGCCCGCGTCGTCGCGGAGCTCTCCTCTTGAAGATCTCCCGCCTCAACCACATCGGCGTGCTCGTCGCCGACCTGGACGGCGCGATGACCGGTTTCCGGGACATTCTCGGCCTGGAGCTGGAGCGGACGGAGCGTTATGGCGACGAGCTCGACATCGCCTTCCTCCCCTGTGGCGAAACCGATGTCGAGATCATCGTTCCCCGCGCCGAGAAGGGCTGGAACGCCGAGTGGCTTGCCGAGCACGGACCGGCGATCCAGCACGCTGCCTTCGAGGTCGAAGATCTCGTGGAGGCACTGGACGAGGCCCGCGCCCGGGGCGCGCGGGTGATCGAGCCGGCGCCGCGCCCGGGTGCGGGCGGTATGGAAATCGCCTTCCTGGACCCCGAGCAGTTCGGTGGGGTGCTGATCGAGCTCTGTCAGCGAGCGGGGTGAGCGGCTTGGGGGACGACGCAGTGCTGCTCAGGCGGGTCGAGGGGCGGGTTCATTGCCTACTGGTCAACCGACCCAGTCGCCGTAACGCCCTCGACCCCGCGCTGGTCGAGGCACTGGTGGAGGCGATCGAGGAGCCCGGCGAGGCTGCTGTCCTGGTCCTCGGCGCGGCCGCGCCAGGAATGTTCTGCTCAGGCGCCGACCTCGATCTACCGGATGGCGAGCGTGCGGCGCTGAGCGATCGCCTCTACGACCTCTACGGCGAGATGCGCCGGTGTCCGCTGCCGATCGTCGCCGCGCTTGACGGGCCGGCCGTCGGCGGCGGTGCCCAGCTCGCGATCGCTGCCGACGTGCGGATCGCCTCCTCGCGGGCGCGGCTGCGGTTCGCCGGGGCCGGTCACGGCCTCGCCGTCGGCGCCTGGGGCCTGCCGTCCCTGGTCGGTCGCGGGCGCGCGGCGGAGCTCTGCCTGTCGATGCGGACCGTCGCCTCCGAGGAGGCGCTGGCGATCGGCCTGGTCGACACCCTTGCCGAGACTCCCCTCGAGGCGGCGCTCGAGCTCGGTGCCGGGCTCGCCCGCCTCGACCCTGGGGCGGTGGCCCGGGTCAAGCGCGGTATCGACGAGGCCTCCGGACTCGCTGAGGCACTCCGCGCCGAGCGTGCAGGCAACGGCGCCTGGGACGGTCGGGTGCCGTCGGTCGGGAGGGTCACCGGATGAGCCCGGCTGCGGCCCGCTCCGCGCCCGACCTTGGTTCGCCCGACCTGGTCCCCGGGACCGAGGACGCCTGGCGGGCGCACTGGGGGGAGGACCTCGATGCCGCCACCGTGCGGGACCGCCTCGTTCGGGGGTCCCTGCCGGCGGAGTTCGCGATGACCGCGGGGACGGTCGGCGACAGCAGGCCGATCGAGATCGCGGGCGTCGGCTGTGGCCACGCCGAGCTGGACGAGAAGGCGGCGCGGACCGCGGCATGGCTCGCGCGACAGGGTGTCCGACAGGGCGACCGGATCATCCTTTGTGGAGCGACCGGCCCGAACCTCGTGCAGGCCTATCTGGGCACCCTGCGCCTCGGTGCGGTGGCCGTACCGCTCGACGTCGCCTCGACGCAGGAGGATCTCGACGCCATCCTCGTGGCGAGCGGCGCCCGCGCCGCCTTCGCCGACCCGGAGCCGCTCGGGCTGCTCGCCTCCTCGCGCGATCGCGATCGCCTGCAGCTTCTCGTCGGGCTCGCCGAGGGCATCGGGGGCGGGCCGCCCCTGGACGAGGCCCTGGCGAACGCCGCCGCTCCACTTCCGGCGATCGGATCGGATGCGGTCGCGATGCTCGCCTACACCTCCGGCACCACCGGGGCGCCGAAGGGTGTGCCGCTGACCCACGGCAACCTCCTTGCGTCGATTCGTGCCGCGTTGCGGGCCTGGCATTGGTCGGTCGACGATGTCCTCGTGCACGCCCTGCCGCTGTCCCACCAGCACGGCCTGAGCGGCCTGCATGCGTCGCTGCTCACCGGCAGTGGCGCGATTCTCCTGCCCCGGTTCGACTCGGATGCCGTCGGCGATGCGGTGGCGCGCGGGGGGACCGTGCTGTTCGGGGTGCCGGCGATGTACGAGCGCCTGCGGGCGGTGAGGGGCTCGACGGCCGCTGCTCTCCGCGGCCTGCGCCTGGCCACCTCGGGTTCGGCGCCGCTCTCCTCCGACCTTGCGAACGAGCTCGCCGAGCGGGTGCTGGGGCAGATCCCGCTGGAGCGCTACGGGAGTACCGAGACCGGCCTCAGCGTGAGCAACGTGTACGGGGATCCCCGGCCCGGCGAGGTCGGCCTTCCGCTCCCGGGCCTCGAGCTCGCGATCGTGGGTCCCGAGCTCGAACCGGTCCCTGCCGGCGAAGAGGGGGAGATCCTGTTGCGCGGGCCGCAGGTCGTCGCCGGCTACCTCGACGACCCGGAGGCGACCGCGGCGGCGACGGTGCCCGGGGGCTGGTTCCGGACCGGTGACCTCGGCAGGCTCGACGACAGCGGGCGCCTCACGATCAGCGGGCGCCTCAAGGAGTTGATCATCACCGGCGGGCTCAACGTTGCGCCGCGGGAGGTGGAGGCGGCGCTGACCGAACAGCAGGTCGTCGCCGCGGCCGCAGTGGCCGGGATGCCGTCGGAGCGCTGGGGGGAGATGGTGGTCGCCGCCGTCGTCCCCGCGGCCGGGGTGGACCTGACCGAGGCCGAGGTGCTGGCACTCGCCCGGGAGAGGCTCGCGCCGCACAAACGCCCCAAGCGGGTGGTCATCGTCGAAGCGCTCCCCGTCAACCGACTGGGGAAGGTCGTGCGCTCTTCGGTGCCCGCGCTCTTCGACGCTCAGCACAGTCTCGACAACAAGAACAGGAGGAACTGATGGATCTTGGCATGAAGGGAAGGGTCGCTTTCATCACCGGTGGGAGCAAGGGCATCGGGCGGGAAACCGCGCGGGTCCTTGCCGAAGAGGGGGTCCGGGTTGCGATCGTCGCCAGGAACGACGACGCCCTGCAACGGGCCGCCAAGGAGCTCGCCGAGCAGACCGAGGGCGAGGTGATCGGCGTTGCAGGCGACATGAGTGTCGCCGAGGAGGTGGAGCGCTGCGTCGAGGCCGCCACCGATCGGCTCGGTCCGATCGATGTGCTCGTGACCTGCGCCGGCAGCTCTCCCGGCGGACTGCTCGAGGAGCTGACCGAAGAGCAGTGGCTGCAGAGCCTCAACCTCAAGTTCCTTGGCTACGTTCGCACCTGCCGTGCGGTGATCCCGAGGATGGTTGAGAACGGTGGCGGCCGGGTCGTCCTCGTGGTCGGCAACGATGGCCTCAAGCCGAGCTTCTGGGAGATGACTGCAGGCGCCGCCAATGCCGCCGACATCAATTTCGCGGCATCGCTGGCCGAGCAGTACGGTCCCAGCGGGGTGCGCGTCAACACCGTCAATCCGGGACCGGTCGACACCGACCGTTGGGACGGGCTCGAGAAAGCGTTCGCGCGGGACATGGGCACCGACCAGGCGACCGCCCGGTCGCTGGCCAACTCAAGCATTCCGCTTGGGCGCATCTGCCGGCCGGACGAGGTTGCCGATCTTGTCGCCTACCTAGCCTCGGATCGGTCGAGCTTCGTGCACGGGGCGCACGTGCCGATCGACGGCGGGCAGCGTAAGGCGCTGATGGACAGGTCGTCGATGGCGGAGGCCGGCGCAGCCGCATGAAGCTGTCGAACGAGACGCAGGTTGCCGCCCCGCCAGACCGTCTGTTCGCCCTGCTTGCCGACGTCGAGCAGGTCGCCGGCTGCCTGCCCGGGGCGGGCATCGAGGGACGCGATGGGGAGGACTTCATCGGTGCGATGAAGGTCAAGGTGGGGCCGATCACGGCGGCCTACCGCGGCACCATCGGTTTCCTTGAGCTGGATGAGTCCGGTCGGCGTGCGGTGCTCAAGGCGCGCGCCCAGGAGACCAACGGCAACGGCGACGCGGAAGCCGTGATCACCACCTCCGTGGTGGAGGCGGCCGCGGGTGGGAGCCGATTGCAGATGGAAACCGATCTGCAGATTCGCGGCCGCATGGCGCAGCTGGGCCGCGGGGCGATGGAGCGGATCTCGCAGCAGCTGTTCGAGCAGTTCGCGCGCAACGTAGAGAGCGCGGTGGTTGACGGTGGGTTCCGGCCCCCGGCAGGCGGCGGTGCCGCCCCTGCCGGGGGCGACACCGGCCCACGCCCGCAGGTGCGGACCGCGGTTCCGCCCGAGGACGGGGAAGCGCTCGATGCGGTCGGGCTGTTCTTGACGCCGCAGATGCGCCGGACCGCCCTCGTGGTCGGCGCCTGGGCCATGGGCTTTGCCTATGGCTACCTCGCCGGTCGGTTGCGTCGAGGTCGTACGTGAGTGTTGCTCCTGCGAAGCCCTCCGCGGTCGCCGGGCTCTGCCTGCTCGACGACTTCATCGACCCGGCCGAGCTCGAGCTTGTCGTCCGTCTCCGGAGCTTCGTGCGGCGGAGCTTCATCCCCGATGCCGGCGCCTTCTTCGCCCGCGGCGAGTGGCCCCGCGAGCTGCTGATGGAGCTTGGCAGCCTGGGGGTCCACGACCTCCACGTCTCGACCTCCGGGAGCGCTTCCGCCTTCGGCCTGGCGTTCCTGGAGTTGGGCGCGGGTGACCTTGCCTTCTCGCGCATGGTCGGCGCCCATGCAGGCGCGCTGTCGATGGCGGTCGATGGCCGCGCCGCACCCGAGCTGCGCGCCCGTTGGCTCGAGGGTTTGCGGAGCGGGGAGGCGATCGGCTGTTACGTCCACGCCTGCGACGATCCGCGATCGGGTGGGGTCATCCTCAGGCCCGCCGCCGGATCGGTTGCCGGGGCCCTCGGCGGCACGGCGCGCCAGGTCCTGCTCTCGCCGCGCGCCGACGTGATGGTCGTGCGCTGCTCGGGAGGCGATGGCGAGCCGTTCGAATGCGTTGTCCCGACGACCGCCGCCGGCGTCGCGGTTCATGCCGCGAGGCGTGTCCCACCGCCCTTCCACGGGCTCCTCGGCGACGTCACCTTCGACGAAGTGCGGGTGCCGCAGGAGGCTGTCCTGACGCCGAGCGGAGGCGTCGACGAGCCCGCGGATACGATCGGCGCGTGGATGGCCTACGCGGCGATCTGTGGGACCGCGGGCGCAGCGCGGGCTTCGTTCGAAGAGCTTTGTGGGGACGTCGATCCTTCCCGGATCCTCGGCCGCGCATCGATGCGCGCCGCCGCCGGCGCCTTCGAGGCCGGTGCGCTCGCGCTTCACCTCGGCAGGCGTTGGGACGCCGGCTGCCTCCATCCCCGGCAGTTTGCCCTGGCAGCCGCGGCCACGACCCGAGCCGCGGACGAGGTGGCGAGCGCGGCCCGCGCCGCCACCCGCTTCGCCGACAAGCGCTCGGCGGCCTTCCGCTACCTCGTCGCCAGGCAGTATCTGTCCGCGGACGGCTGGGGCCTCGGCGGCAGGGAAGCGTGGGGGGGCGGGACAGATGACGAAGGCTGACGAGGTCACGCCTGCCGCGGATGACCGGATCGGCCCGCGCGAGGCGGCCGCGGCGCTGCGGGAGCGGCGGGTCTCCAGTCGCGAGCTGACCGTCGCCTGCCTGCGATGCGCCGAAGAGACCGCGACGACCGTTGACGCGTTCGCGTGCCTCGACCCGGCCGGCGCGATCGCCGCCGCGGTCCGGGCCGACGTCGAGCTCGCGGCGGGTAAGGACCGGGGGTCACTACACGGGATTCCGGTAGCGGTCAAGGAGCTGATCGCGGTGGCGGGCCTGCCGTTGACGGCGGGATCGGCGGTCCTCGCGGGAGCGCCGCCGTCAGTACGCGACGCGGCTGTCGTCGCAGACCTCCGCCGGGCGGGCGCAGTCGTCGTTGGAACCACCCGCACGCACCCGTTCGCGATGGGAGTGACGACTCCCGGCGTGGGTCACCCCAGCCTTCCCGGTGCGACCAGCGGCGGTTCCAGCGGCGGCTCCGCGGCGGCGGTGGCCATCGGCGCCTGTCTGCTGGCGCTGGGGACCGATACCGCCGGCTCGGTCCGCATCCCGGCTGCGCTCTGCGGCGTGGCCGGGCTGGTGCCGCCCCACGGATCGTTGTCGCGCGAGGGCGTCATTCCCGTCTCGCGCTCCCTCGACGCGGTCGGGGTCCTCGCCGCCGAGGTCGCCGACCTCCCGGTGGTCTGGCGCGCCCTTGCCGCGGTGCCCACGGCTGCCGCGGTCGGGAAGGCCTTCGTCCTCGGGGAGGACGAGCTCACCGGCGTCGCGCCCGCTGTCCGCTGCGGGGTCGACGCGGTTGCCGATCGGCTCGGTGGTGTCGCCGATCGTGTCGGGCTCGACCTCCGTGGTGCGGCGCGGTACGCGGCGCGCCTGGTGGTGGCGGAGGCGCTCGACGCTCACCGTGACCGTGGCTGGTGGCCGGTGCACCGCTACCGCTATGAGCCGGATATCCGGCGGCAACTGGAACTGGCCGAACGCCTCGACCCGGACGACGTCGGCGCCGCCCGCGATGCGCTCGCCCGGCTGGCCGCGAGGCTGGTCGAGTTGCTGGGCGAAGACGGGATCCTGGTCCTGCCGACGACGCCGACCACCGCGCCCGCGCTGCCCGTCGAGGACGAGGACGGGGCCGAGAGCCGCCGCCTCGCCGGCGAGCTGACGCGATTCACCGCGCCGTTCAATGCGCTCGGCGCGGCTTCGGCCTCGGTGCCCGTGGGACTTGACGAGGCGGCGCGGCCGGTCGGCGTCCAGGTCGTCGCGATGAACGAGGCCGTGTTGCTGGGGGCCCTCGAGATCCTCGCGACCGAGCCCGGGGTTTCGCGAAGGTGAAGCCGCCGCCGTTTGCCTACCAGCGCGCGTTCAGCGCCGCCGACGCGGTTGCCCGCCTCGCCGAGGCCGGCGACGAGGCGAAGTTGCTGGCGGGAGGCCAGAGCCTCGTCCCGATGTTGGCCTTCCGGCTGGTGCGCCCGACCGTGTTGATCGATCTCAAGCCGGTCGAGGAGTTGTCGTACCTGCGGGTCGACGATGACGGTGCGCTGTGGGTCGGTGCTCTCACTCCACACCGGGGCCTCGAGTCGATCGAGCCGCGGCTCATCGCACGGGGCCACCGACTCTTGCCGGAGGCGGCGCGCTGGGTCGGCCACGCGCCGATCCGCGCGCGAGGTACCTTCGCAGGCAGCCTCGCGCATGCCGACCCCTCGGCCGAGTGGTGTCTGATGTGCGTCCTGCTCGATGCCGATCTCACGGTGCTCGGGCCTGCCGGCAGTCGCGTCGTCCCGGCGCGCGAATTCTTCCGGGGCTACCTCACCACGGACCTGGCTGCCGACGAGATGATCGTCGAGGCCCGCCTGCCGGCCACCGGCCCGGCCGTCGCGCTGGAGGAGGTGGCGCGTCGCCATGGCGATTTCGCGCTCGCCAGTGCCGCGGTCGCCCTCGATGTCGATGGAGCAGGCATCTGTCAGGGGGCCAGGATCGCGCTGGGAGGTGTCGCCGAAGTCCCGATGCGGGCCGGTGTCGCCGAGGCAGGCCTGACCGGCCATCCACTCGACCAGGAGGCGATCCGCGAGGCGGCAGCACTGGCCACCCGCGACCTTGAGCCACTCCCGAACGCCGGGGTGAGCGGTGACTATCGCCGGCGGCTGACCCGGGTGCTGGTGGAACGGGCTTTGAGCACTGCTCGTGAGCGGGCGCGAAAGGACGGTGGGGATGGATGAGTCGCTGGAACAGCTGATCGCGCTCCGCGTGAACGGGGTCAGGCATGAGGTCGTCGTGCCGCCGCGCCGGACCCTCTCCGACGTGCTCCGCCACGACCTGGGCCTGACCGGCACCCACGTCGGCTGCGAGCACGGGATCTGCGGTGCCTGCACGGTGATCGTCGACGGGGCGGCCGTCCGTTCCTGCCTCCTTCTCGCCGTCCAAGTGGAGGACTGCGAGATCGAGACGGTCGAGGGTCTCGCCGGACCGGACGGTGAGCCCAACGCCCTGCAGCGGGCCTTCCACGAGAACCGTGCACAGCAGTGCGGCTTCTGCACGCCCGGCTTTCTGATGCTCGCGGAGGCCGCGATCCGCGAGCGAGGGTCGATGACCGAGGAAGAGGTCACCGACCTGCTCGCCTCGAACGTCTGCCGTTGCACCGGCTACGACGCGATCCTGGCGGCAGTCAACCAGGTGATGAAGGAGCGCCGGTAGGCGCTGGAGAAGTCCTGCGGACCTGATCCCGATCAGGTCTGGTCAGGCGCGTGGGGCGAGGCCGGAGATGACGAGCCCGAACTGCTCGCGCAGGGTCTGCAGGCTGTGGGGGATGTCCGGGTCGTCGACGTCGAGGCAGAAGCGGATCTCGATGCGGTAGAGGCTGAAGAGGACGTGGGCGGCGAAGTCGGGGGCGATCGCCGAGCTGACGGTGCCGTCGGCCTGGGCGGCGGCGACGATGCGGGCCACCTGCTGTTCGGCGCGCAGGGTTCCCGCCCAGACGCGTTCGGAGACGATCCCCGCCCGGAAGGTCGTCTCGCGCATCATCACCCGGGACAGTTCGGGCGTCTGGCAGAAGTACTCGTAGAGCTCGGCGAAGAAGGCGAGCAACTGGTCGAGGAAGCCATCCGCCGCGGTCGAGCGCGCGTAGGCCCGATCCATCACCTCCGGCAGCTCTTCGTCGAAGACGAGGAGGAGGAGGTCGTTCTTGTTCTTCGCGTAGAGGAACAAGGTTCCGAACGCGACGTCGGCCTGCGCCGCGATGTCGCGGAGGTTGGCGCCCTCGAAGCCCTCGCTGACGAAGACCTCCCGGGCGGCCGCCCGGATCCGGCGCAGCTTGTCGCGCTTGTTGGCCTCGCGCCTGCCGCCGGTGGGCTGATCGGAATCGATGGGTTGGGAGGCCATTGGCGGTTCGCATCTTAGGCGGCCGCGGCACCTCGCGAGAGGTATAAACTGATTTGGATCATTTATTCCTGGGTCTACTCGCGGCCATCGCGGAGGAGGAAGTGATGCCTGACGGAACCGGTCTGAACGTCACCTACGACTATTCGGGCAAGGTCGTGCTCGTCACCGGCGGGGCCCGCGGCCAGGGTCGCTCGCACGCCCTCGCGTTCGCCGCGGCCGGGGCCAACGTCGCGATCTGCGATATCGGCGCCGCGATCGACACGGTGCCCTACGCGCTCGCGAGCGCCGAGGACCTCAACGCGACCGCGGCCGAGATCGAGGCGCTCGGCGTCCGTTGCGTGGCCGCGATCTGCGATGTCCGCGAGGGGCGCCAGGTCGAGGTGATGGTGAGGGACGTGATCGCCGAGCTCGGGCAGATCGACGTCCTCGTCAACAACGCCGGGATCGAGAGCATCGCCTCGCTGGTGGAGATGTCGGAGCAGACCTGGGACGACGCGATCGACGTGATGTTGCGCGGCCCCTTCCTCTGCGCCCGCCACGTGGCCCCCCACATGGTCGCCCGCGAAAGCGGCCGGATCATCTCCACCGGCTCGGTCCACAGCTTCCTCGGGGCGCCGAAGCAGACCCACTACGACGCGGCCAAGCACGGGGTGATGGGTCTCACCAGAAGCCTGGCGATCGAGCTTGCCCCCTATGGGATCACCGTCAACGCGGTCGCTCCCGGTGGCGTCAACAGCCCGATGGCGGCGGGCATCATGGCCGGCAAAGACGGCGAGTGGCTGCAGTCGTTGGGCGAGGTGACCGGCCACTGGAACCTCTTCGACCACGAGGAGATGCTCGAGCCGCAGGAGATCACCAACGCCGTCCTCTGGCTGGCCTCCGACGCCGCCCGACGGGTGACCGGCACCGCGATCACGGTCGACGCGGGCCTCTCGATCAAGTAGTCGCCCCCCGATTGACATTCCACACTGGCGTCGTATTATCGACATCAACATCGAATAGAGGAGGAAAGCTTTGTCTGGCCCGATCAAGCGCATGGCTCACGTGGGGCTCCAGGTCCCGGACCTCGACGCCTCGGTCGCCTGGGCGACCACGGTGATGGGAATGCGGGAGGTCGAGCGCGTCGACGGCGTCTCATACCTGACCCACAAGGACTGCCATCACTCGCTCCAGTACATCGAGGGTCCGGGCTCGGCACTCGACCACATCGCGATGGAGGCACATGACTCCGAGGCGCTGGCGAGGCTCACCGCGCGGCTGCGGGAGGAGAGCGTCGAGATCGTCTCCGAGCGGCCCGAGGAGCGCGGGATCGCCGAGTCGCTCCGCTTCGTCGGCCCCGACGGCCACCTCTTCGAGGTCTTCACCGGGATGGAGGACGCCGGGCCGATCCACACCGGCAGCGGGGTCCAGCCGCGCAAATTCGGCCACCCGACCCTGACCGCCCCGGAGATCTCGGTGACCCAGGACTTCTTCCGCGCGGTGCTCGAGTTCCGCCTCTCCGACGAGATCGGCCCCGGCCTCCTCTCCTTCATGCGCTGCAACCCCGACCACCACGGGCTCGGCCTGCAGAAAGGCGAGCCGGGACTGAACCACTATGCCTGGGAGGTCGAGAACGTTGCCGTGCTCACCCAGCTCGGGGAGACCTTGGCCAAGAACGGCAGCCGCTTCATCTGGGGCCCGGGCCGCCACGGCGCCGGCCACAACCTCTTCACCTACCACTACGACCCGGCCGGCTGCATCGTCGAGTACTACGCCGACCTCTACCAGGTCTGGGACGAGGCGACCTACGTGCCGGGACGTTGGGCGGCCGACGATCCCGATGGCCAGAACCTCTGGGGACCGGGCGTGCCGATGGAGATGATCAAAGCCGCCACCCCACTGGCGGAGCGGGCCGCGGTCGGCTCGTGAGCGGCCCCGGCGACGGCTACCGGCTGGTCAGCTACCGGGGTCAGGACGGTCCGCAGGCCGGGGTCCTCGTCGACGGGCGTGTTCTCGCCGCCGCCGAGCTGCTGGCCGATACCGATCTCGACGCCTCCTCGGTGATGGCACTGCTCGGCCGCTGGCCGGAGGCCCACGCGGCGCTTGCCGCCGCCACCGCGCCGCCACCCCCGGGCGGCACGCCGCTCGCCGCGGTCGAGCGGCTGGCGCCGATCCTCTACCCGCGGGCGATCTACTGCGCCGGCGCCAACTACTGGGACCACCTGGAAGAGATGGACGGTGCGGTCGACCGCGACGAGCGGGCGGCGGAGCCGTGGTTCTTCCTCAAGACCTCGGAGCACTCGATCGTCGCCGACGGGGCCACCGTCGCGATCCCGCCGAAGATCACGCAGCTCGACTGGGAGGCGGAGCTCGGCGTGGTGATCGGCGCGCCCGCCCGCGAGGTGCCTGCCGCCGCGGCCGCCGGGGTGATCGCCGGCTACACGATCGTCAACGACCTCTCCGCCCGTGACCTGATGAAACGCGAGGACCGCCCGCCGGCGATGGCCTACGACTGGATCGGCCAGAAGTGCTTCGATGGCGCCGCGCCGATGGGCCCCTGGCTGACCCCGGCCGCCTACGTCGACGACGTCCACGACCTCGACGTCCGGCTCTGGGTCAACGACGTGATCAAGCAGGAGTCGAACACCGGTGAATTGATCCACGACGTCTACGAGCAGATCGAGTGGCTGAGCGGCCGGCTGACGCTCCTGCCCGGTGACGTGATCGCGACCGGCTCGCCGGCCGGGGTCGGGATGCCGCGCGGCGAGTTTCTAGCTCCCGGCGACGTCACCCGGATCGAGATCGAGAGCTGCGGGACGCTGACCACGTCCTACGCCTGATCGTCGCCATCGCACGAGGAGCCCGCCCGTCGCATGCCCGACCAGAGCACAACGCAGACGCCGCCCCGGCTCGAGGTGCGGAGCGTGTCCAAGACCTTCGCCGGGCGCACCGTCCTCAGCGACGCCGGCCTCGCCGTCGCGCCCGGGCAGATGCACGGGATCGTCGGCCAGAACGGCTCCGGCAAGTCGACCTTGGCGAAGGTGATCGCCGGCTATCACGCCCCGGACCCGGGGGCCGAGGTGATCGTCGACGGCCGTGAGCTGCCGGTTCCGGTCCGGCTCGGGGATCTGCGCGCCGCCGGGGTCGGCATCGTCCACCAGGACCTCGGCCTGATCGAGACCGGGACGGTCGTCGAGAACGTCCGCATCGCCGCCCTGAAGGGCGCCGGACCCGCGCGCCGGATCCACTGGGACCGCGAGGCCGAGGAGGCCAAGGTGGCCCTCGACCGACTCGGCTTCCGCCGCTCGCTGCGCTCGCTGGTGAAAGAGTTGCCGCCGGTCGACCGCGCCCGGGTCGCGATCGCCCGGGCGATCCAGGAGCACCGCCCGGGACAGGGCGTCCTGATCTTCGACGAGTCGACCCGCGCGCTCCCCACCGATGCGCTGGAGGACTTCTACGCGACCCTGCGCCGGCTGCTCGACGACGGCACCGCGGCGCTGATGATCGGGCATCGCCTGGGGGAGATCCTCGAGCACTGCGATCAGGTGACGGTGCTCCGCGACGGACGGGTCGCCGCGGCGGGGGTGCCGACCGACGGGATCAGCGAAGGCGATCTGGCGACGCGGATGCTCGGTCACTCGCTCGCCCGCCTCAGCCTCGACGCCCGCGAGCGGGTCCGTGACGGCACCAAGGTGACGGTCCGCGGCCTCGTCGGCGAGGCGCTCGCGGCGCCGCTCGACCTCGACCTCGAGCAGGGGGGGATCGTCGGCCTCACCGGTCTCCCCGGCTCGGGCTTCGAAGCGGTGCCCTATCTGTTGGCCGGCGCGGCCGCCGCCCGCGGGACGATCACGATCGACGGGGAGGAACGCGACCTCGCCCGCACCTCGCTCGCGCGGCTGGTCGCCGCCGGGGTCGCCCTCGTGCCGGAGGACCGGCCCCACGAGGGCCTCGCCCTGACGCACACGATGGCCGAAAACATCGCCCTTCCCTGGATCGGCGACCGCGGTCGACCCTGGATGACGGGGCGGGCCTGGCAGGAGCGGGAGGCGAGGGCGGTGATCGAGCGCCTCGGCGTGGTCCCGCCGGATCCCGGTGAGCTGGTCGGCAAGTTGAGCGGCGGCAACCAGCAGAAGGTGCTGCTCGGCAAGTGGCTGGTAGGGGAGACCAGGCTGCTCCTGTTGGACGAGCCGACCCAGGCCGTCGACGTCAAGGCCCGGCAGGATCTGCTGCGGGCGATCCACGACGTTGCCGCCGAAGGGACCGCGGTGATCCTCGCCTCGAGCGAGCCGGAGGACCTGGTCACGGTCTGTGATCGCGTCCTGCTCTTCCGCGACGGCGCCGCGGTGCAAGAGATCGCGGCGCCCTTCGACGCCGACCTGATCATCGCCGCCACCTACTCGAACGTGACCAAGGCGAGCGCCGTCGGCGGCGCCGCGGATCGACAAGGAGGAAGCTCGTGAGTGCCCCTGACGCGCGACATGCCCCTGCCCCCGAGGGAACCGCCGGCCCGGAGCCCGCGTTCCTCCGCCCGACCGGACCCGACTATCGCGACCTGGTCTCGCGCACCTCGCTGATCGGGATCTGGCTCCTGGTCGCCGCGGGCTTCGCGATCTTCGAGTCCGACCTCTTCCTCCAGGAAGGCACCTTCAAGACGATCTTCGGCGCCCAGTTCGAGCTCGTCTTCCTCGCCGTGGCCCTGATCTGCACGTTCACGGTCGGCGAGTTCGACCTCTCGGTCGCCTCCAGCATGGGATTGAGCGGCAGCCTCGTGCCCCTGCTCGCGGTCCAGGACGGGCTCCCGATCGTGCTCGCGGTCGCCTTGGCGCTCGCCGCCGCGGCGGGAGTCGGCGTGGTCAACGGGATCCTCGTGGTCCGAATCGGCGTGGACCCGATCGTCGCCACCCTGGGGATGGGCACCCTGGTGCTCGGGATAACGCTCTGGGCGACCAGCCTGAATGTCGTCAACGGGCTGTCCCACGGCTTCTCCGAGCTGGCCTTGCGCGACGTCCTCGGCCTGCCGATCGCCTTCTTCTACGGGCTCGCCGCCTGCCTGCTCCTCGCCTACGTCCTCGGCTTCACGCCGCTGGGTCGGCGGATGGCCTTCGTCGGCTCGAGCCGCGAGGTCGCGCGCCTCGCCGGGATCAACGTCAACCGCTTGCGGTTCGGCGCCTACGTCGCCGGCGGGCTGATCGCCGGCGTGGCGGGCGTCCTGTTGGCGTCGACGCTCGGCGGCTACGACCCGAACACGTCCTCGAGCTACCTGTTGCCGGCGTTCGCCGCCGTCTTTCTCGGCACGGCGGTGGTCCAGCCGGGACGGTTCAACCCACTCGGCGCCTTCATCGCCGTCTACTTCCTCCAGACCGGGATCGTCGGCCTGCAGCTCGCGGGCCTCACCGGTTGGGTCGAAAACGTCTTCTACGGCGGCGCCCTGGTGCTCGCGGTCGCGACAACCACCGTGATCAGGAGGAAGACCGGGCGCTGAGCGCCCCGATGCCCCGTTGACTTTCCCGGCTTCTCTCTGGTAAAAACTGATCCAGATCATTTCTGCCCGTGCCGAGCACGGCTGAGAAGGAGGAGAGAAGTGCACGCATCCCTTGGGAAGAGGGCTCCGGTGACGCTGTGTCTATTGCTGGCCCTGGCGCTTGGCGTCGCCGCCTGCGGTGGCTCGAGCAGCAACACCGGCAGCACCGAAAGTGGGTCGACGACGAGCGGCCAGGCAACGGGCGCCGGCGAAGCGGGCGCCGGCGGTTCGACCTCGGGCGGGCCGGCGACCGCCGCCGCCGAAGTCAAGAAGCTGCGCGGTGAGATCGACGAATTCACACCCCCGGGGGCGCCGATCGACGCCTCCTCGGTAAGCGGCGGCACGGTCTGGTACATCCCGATCTCGGCCTCGATCCCGGTCCTGCTGGGGAACCAGCTGGGGGTCGAAGAAGCGGCCAAGGCGCTCGGCCTCGGCTTCAGCACCTGCGACGGCAAGTTCCAGCCGGCGGCGATGTCGTCCTGCATCACCGAGGCGGTCAACGCGAAGCCGGTCGGGATCGTCACCAACGGCATCGACCCGACGATCGTCGCGCCGGCGATGAAGGCGGCAGCCGACGCCAAGGTGCCGGTGATGGCGCTCTCGACCAGCGGTGAAGAATCGAACCTGGTCCGGTTCATCGGCAACGGCGACGCCGAGTCTCAGGAAGCCGCGATGAACTGGATCATCGCCGACTCCGAAGGCAAGGCGAACGTCCTCGCGCTGACCCTCAAGGGCCAGGTGCAGACCGAAGAATCGGCCGCCGCCGGGGTCAAGACGCTGGAAGCGAACTGTCCCGAATGCACCTACGAAGCGGTCGAACTCACCACCGGCCAGATGCCGACGGCGGCCTCGGCGACCAGCAGTGCCCTGCTGAAGAACCCCGCCGCCGACTACGGCTTCCCGCAGTTCGACTTCAACGCGCCCGAATTCGAGCGCGGTGTCGGCCAGGCGGGACGGACCGCCCAGATCACCATGGTCAGCACCAACGCCGACGTCGGCCAGGTCAAGGAGGTCGCCGCGGGCGGCCTGCAGAAAGCCGATGCGGGCGCCAACGCCAACTACATCGGGTGGGAGACGATGGACGGGCTGCTGCGGATGGTCCTCGGCAAGCCGGCGGCGACCGAAGTCACCGCCCCGGTGCGGATCTTCGACGAAACGAACGTCGCCGAACTGGACCTCAGCGCAAAGGCGGAGGAATCCGGCGAGTGGTGGGGCCCGACCGTCTACAAGCAGGAATTTCCCAAGCTCTGGGGCATCGGAGGTTGACAAAGAAAATGATCACAATCAGTTTTATAATAGAATCGGCTTGGACGGAGGAGCACTAGATGTCGGATCAGATACAGACCACGCACGCCGGGAGCCTTCCCCGCCCCGACGACCTCGTCGAGATGATCTGGGGTCGGATGGACGGTGAGGGCGTCGACGAGGGCGCGCTCCAGGCGCGGATCGACTCGGCGGTGACCGAGGTCGTCGCCAAGCAGCGCGAGGTCGGCATCGACCTCGTCAGCGACGGCGAGTTCTCGAAGACCGGCTTCTACACCTACGTCGCCGACCGCTTCTCCGGCTTCGAAGGCGACGACGCCCATTTCCAGACCGATGACCTGGTCGAGTTCCCGAACCTGGCGATGCGGCTGTTCAATACCGACTCGATCAAGCACGCCAGCTTCTCCACCTGTGTCGGTCCGGTCGCGCTCACCGACCAGGAGGCGGTGCGCCAGGACGTGGCGCGGATGCTGAAGGCGCTCGGCGACAGCGATCCGTCGACCGGCTTTCTCGGCACCGTCAGCCCGGGCCAGATCACCTTTGCCTTCCCCGACCGTCACTACGGCAGTGAGGAGGCCTACCTCGAGGCCGTCGGCGCGGCGATGAAGTTCGAGTACAAGGCGATCACCGACGCCGGTCTCAACCTCCAGGTCGACTCCCCCGACCTGGCTATGGGCGGCCATACCCGGATGATCGGCACGACCGGCGGCGTCGACTGGAAGCGTCATCTGCCGCTGGCGATCGAGTCGCTGAACGCGACGCTCGAGGGGATCCCCGCCGAGCAGGTGCGGCTGCACGTCTGCTGGGGCAACTACGCCGGTCCCCACCACCATGACGTGCCGCTCGCCGACGTCGTCGGCGAGGTTCTGAAGGCGAACGTCGGCTCGATCTACGTCGAGGGCGGCAACCCGCGTCACGAGCACGAGTGGCGCGTCTTCGAGGACGTGCCGCTGCCCGACGACAAGAAGGTGATCCTCGGCGTGATCGACGTGAAGACGAACTACATCGAGCACCCGCGCGTGGTCGCCGAAAGGTTGACCCGCCTCGGCAAGGTGATCGGCAAGGAGCGGGTCGTCGCCGGTACCGATTGTGGCTTCGCGACCCTGATGCGTGATTCCCAGGTCGACCCTGACGTCGCCTGGCTGAAGCTGAAGGCGCTCGCCGACGGTGCCGAACTGGCGTCGAGCGAACTCTAGCGCTGCTTCGACGTTCCTGTCGTATAATCGGCAATAGCGGGTGCATGGGAGGTACGGGCGACTCGTTCAGGTCGGCTCGTACCTCCTTTTTTACGGGGAGAACTTGATCTCATATTCCTTTGAGACAATGTCGTCGAATTTATGACGAAAATGTTGACACGGCGAGCAGTTACAGATACGTTGCGGCTGTGTCTTCGATTCGAATCGTCGTCATCGGCGGGGGGCCGGCCGGGCTGCTGACCGCTCGCCTGCTCGCCCGCGAAGGCTTCGGGGTGACGCTCTACGAGCGGCTCGATCCACGCTCCACCTACGGCTTCGGGGTGGCGCTCGCAGGCCCGGCGATCGAGCGGTTGAGGAGGGTCGACCCGGAGGCGGCGGAGCGGATCGAACCGATCTGCCTGCCGCTGCGGCGCTGGACGATGCGCCGCGAGGAGGAGTCGGCGAGCGTCGAGGATCGCGGTGCCTCCGGCGTCCAGCGGACCGGCCTGCTCCGCACCCTGCAGGACCTCGCCGCCGAGGCGGGCGCCCGGATCGAGGCCGGCACCGCCGCGCGGATCGACGAGGTGGCCGACGGGGCCGACGTCGTGGTCTGCGCCGACGGCGTCGGCAGTCAGGCTCGCGAGGCCCTCGCCGCGCGGGTGGGGGCACGGGTCGAGACGGTGCCGATCCCCTATATGTGGTGCGGCGCCAACCTCGAGCTCGACGCGATGACGCTCTTCCTGCGGCGCACCCCCCACGGCGTCTTCTGTGGTCACGTGATGCCTTACGGCGACGGCGACTGCACCTTCCAGGTCGACACCGTGCCGGCCGCGTTGCGCTCGGCCGGGCTGGCGGTGGGCCAGGGGGAGGGCGACGCGGGCAGCGACGAGGAGTCGCTCGCCTTCCTCGCCGAGGTGTTCCGGCCGCTGCTCGGCGAACGCGAGCTGCTCGGCAATCGCTCGCGCTGGAGCACCTTCCGGTTGGTCACCTGCGAGCGTTGGAGCGCGGGCAAGTGCGTGCTGCTCGGCGATGCCGCCCACACGGCTCACTACACGGTCGGCTCGGGAACCCGGATGGCGATGGAAGACGCGATCGCCTTCAGCGAGGCCCTGAGTGGGGAGGGCGGTCTCGAGGCTGCCTTCGCGAGCTTCGAACGCGATCGGCGAGCGGCGGTCGAGCGCCTGCAGTGGCGGGCGATGCGCTCGCAGACCTGGTGGCGGACCCTGGCCGGTCGTTATGACCTGCCGCTCCCGGTCCTCCTGTTCAGCTACTTCACCCGGACCGGCGGCGTCGGCCTCGAGCGACTGGCGCGCTCCAACCCGGACATCGTCGCCGCCGCGGTCGCGCACTGGAGCGGCGGCGAGGCCGCGAATTGGGCGGGGGAGGATCCGCGTCGCGCGCTGCTCGGCTCTCGCCTGCTGGGCGCCGCGGAGGCCCGCGACGGGTTCACCGTCGTCCCCTGCGACGGGGTGGCGCCCTGGTCGGAGCAGTCGCGATCGCTGCCGGCGGGGCTCGCCGGCGACGGGGATCGGGGTGTCCTGCTGACCGGTCGCGATTGCCGTCGCTCGCTGCTCGATCGCTTCGACGTGGCCGAGGAGCTGCGCGCGGCGGGCGGGGTCAAGGTCGCGGTCGCCCTCCCCGCGGGCCTGCTCGATGATGCCGCCACGGCGATCGCCGCCGGGCGGACCGATTACGTGGTGACGGAGGAGTAGATGGCGATCCAGGACCGCGACCGCGCCGGCTGGCGCGACAAGGTGACTGCCTTCCCACCCGAGCTCGTGAGCCGTTATCGGGAGCTCGGCATGTGGGGCGAGCGGACGATCGGCGAAGAGCTCGAAGCGGTGGCCGCCGAGTGTCCCGGCCGGCCGGCCGTGATCGATCCGCGGCGGAGCCTCACCTACGCCGAGCTCGACCGGCGCTCGAGCGCCGTCGCCGCCGGGCTGCTCGGGCTCGGCCTGCGGGTCGGCGAGCGGGCGATCTTCCAGACCGACAACCGGGTCGAGGCGGTCGAGGCCTGGTACGGCTGCCTCAAGGCGGGCGTGATCCCGGTCTGCGCCCTGCCCGCCCACGGCCGGCACGAGATCGAGGCCCTGGTCGAGACGACCGGGGCACGCGCGCACCTGGTCGACGCCGAGTCCCGCGGCGGTGCGGTGCTGGAGCTGGCCCACGGCCTCCGGTCCCGTGGCCGGGCGCCCGAGCTCCTCGTCTCGATCGGCGATGACGGCGGCGCCGGGGACGCCCGGCTCGGCGAGCTCGCCGCGGGGGCGCCGGACTCCGAGCTGCTCGCCGCGGCGCGACGCTCGCTCGCGCCCGACGACCTCGCCGTGCTGCAGCTCTCCGGCGGGACCACCTCGACGCCGAAAGGAATCCCCCGGCTCCATGCCGAGTCCTGGTACAACGCGCTCGCCACCGCCAGGCGCTACCCGTTGCTGCCGGGCGAGCGGGTCGCGCACGTGATCCCGCTGGTCCACAACGCGGGGGTGCACTCGGCCCTTCACGCCGGCCACTCGGTGGGGGCCACGGTGCTGACCTGCGGCCCCGACCCCGACGAGTTCATCCCCTTCCTGCTGCGGGAGCGCGCGGAGAGCATCGTCCTCGTCCCCGGGATCGTCTCCTTCCTGCTCGAGCGCGAGGACTTCCGTCGCCTGCTCGAAGGCCTGCGCCGGCTCTCGCTTTCGGCCGCGGTGGTGCCGCCCGAGCTGTTCGATCGCCTCGAGGCGATGGGGGTCCCGGTGGTCCAGCAGTTCGGCATGGGGGAGGGGCTCTGCACCGTGTCCTCGCTGGGCGAAGCCCGCGAGCTGCGCCGCGACACGGTCGGCCACCCGCTCTCCTCCGAGGACGAGGTCCGGATCGTCGATCCGGAAGGGCGCAACCTGCCCGCCGGTACGCCCGGCGAACTCTGGGTTCGCGGGCCGTACACGATCCGCGGCTACTGGAACGACCCGGAGCGCAACGCGGTCGCCTTCACCGCGGACGGCTTCTACAAGACCGGCGACGTGATCGAGGCCCGCGAGGTCGAGGGTCGCCGGTACCTGGTCGTGGGTGGTCGGATCAAGGATTTGATCAACCGCGGCGGCGAGAAGATCAACGCCGAGGAGGTGGAGGACGCCCTGCGTCGTCATCCCCAGGTGCGCGAGGCGGCGCTGGTGGCGATGCCGGATCCGCGCCTCGGGGAGCGCGGCTGCGTCTACCTGGTCGTGCGCTCGCCGGGGGCGCCGCCGACCCTTGCCGACCTAACCGCGTTGCTCGCCGAGATCGGGATGTCCAAATACAAATGGCCGGAGCGGGTCGAGTACCTCGATGCGCTGCCGCGGACGTCGGTCGGCAAGGTCGAAAAGGCGCGGCTCAGGGAGTGGGTCGCGCGCGCAATCGAGGAAGAGGAATCAGAGGATGCGGATAGCTAGCTTGAAGGGGCGGGCGGCGATCGTCGACGGCGACGTCGCCCACGACCTGGCGGTGGTGAGCGGCGGCGAGTTCGGCGCCGATCCGAGCGATCTCTACGGACGCTGGGATGCGCTGCGCGAGTGGGCCGCCGCCGCCGAGCTCGGCGGCGGGACTCCTTATAAGGAGGCCGATCTCGGTTGCCCGGTCCCGCGGCCGCCCCAGGTCTTCGCCCTCGCGGTGAACTACCAGGACCACGCCGCCGAGGCCTCGATCGAGGCGCCGGAGCACCCGCTCGTCTTCACCAAGTTCCCGACCTCGATCTCGGGCCCGTTCGCGCCGATCGAGCTGAGCACCAACCGCGCCGACTGGGAGGTCGAGCTGGTCGTGGTGCTCGGCAGGCCGGCCTGGCAGGTGCCCGTGGAGGAGGCGTGGGACCACGTCGCCGGCCTCACCGTCGGCCAGGACATCTCGGAGCGGCGGATGCAGTTCCGCAAGCCGTTCCCGCATCTCAGCGTCGCCAAGTCGCTGCCCGGCTTCGGTCCGATCGGCCCGGTGGTGGTCACCGCGGACGAGCTCGACGATCCTGACGCGCTGCACCTGAGCTGCAGCGTCAACGGCGAGCTGATGCAGGACGGCAGCACCGCCGACCTGATCTTCGGGGTGGCAGCGCTGATCGCCGAGATCTCCGCCGCCGTGAAGATGCTGCCGGGCGACCTGATCTTCACCGGCACCCCTGCGGGGACCGGCTCGACCCGCGATCCGCGGCGCTACCTTGAGCCGGGGGACGTGGTCGAGAGCCGGATCGAGGGGATCGGGACCATCCGCAACGAGTGCGTGGAGGCGAAGCGATGAGGATCGACCATTTCGCGATCGGCGTCGAGGACGTCGCCGCGGCCACCGAGTGGTACCGGGAGACGATCGGCCTGCGTGAGGTCGGCGGTGGGGACGGCCGGCGGTTCCTCGGCTGCGGCGGTCGCGTCGACTTCGACCTCGCGATCGAGGGCGGCGGCAACGGCCTGCGCCACGTCGCCTACGGCTGTTTTGACGAGGAGGAGTACGAGGCGGCCGCGGCCCGGCTCGAAGGCTCCGGGCTGGGGTCGGTCGAGGTCGCCTTCCAGGGGCCCGGGGTGGAGCGCGCGGTGGCCGTCTCGCTGCCCGGCGGCCACGTCGTGCAGGTGGTCCTCCGGGAGGGCGTCGACCACTATCTCCGCGTCGCCCACTGGGACGCGAAGGCCGCCGGCTCGCCCCGTGAGATCGACCACGTCAACATCGCCGTGCAGGACGTCGACGCGACCGTAGCGGCGCTCGACGCGGCGCTCGGTCTGCGCCTCAGCGACCTCCACAACGTCGACGGTCACGGCAACGTCGGCGCCTGGATGCGGGCCGGCGACCGGCATCACGACTTCGCGATCATCAGGAACCGCGCCGACGGCCTCCACCACGTCGCCTACCAGCTGGCCGACGCCGCCGACGTGATCAGGTTCGCCGATCGGCTGGCGATGGCCGGGACGACGGCCGAATACGGCGTCGGCCGGCACGGCCCCGGCTCGAACGTCTTTCTCTACGTGCGCGACCCGAGCGGAAACCGGGTCGAGCTGACCGCCGACATGGCCTCGGTGCCGGCCGGGGCGCCGCATCGCGTCTGGCGCGGAACCGACCCTTCGATCGTCAACAGCCTGGCGCCGTACGGCCCGCCGAAGACCTTCTGGGAGATCACCTGAAGGCCGCCGGACGCCACCGGTAGAGCCATTCGTAGATGGTAGGTTCGTGCGATGCCGCCGAAACGCGCCGCCCCGACCAAAAGCAGCGGGCTGCGCCGGAACCTGGTTGAAGCGGAGATCCTCGAACGCGCCGCGCAGCTCTTCTCGGAGCGCGGCTACGCGGCCACCAGCCTGCAGGAAATCGCGGCCGAGCTCGGCATCAGCCGCTCCTCGCTCTACCACTACTTCTCCAACAAGGAGGAGATGCTGATCCGGCTGGTCAGCGATCTGGTGCTGAGCAGCGAGGTGGCGTTGAAGCAGATGCGGGCGGGCGGCAAGGGCGACGCGACGGTCCGTCTGCGCGGTGCCGTCGAGGCGCTGCTCGGGCCGATCATCGAGGCCCCGAACCGCTTCCGGCTGCTGCTCACGGTCGAAGCGGAGCTACCGACCCCGATCGCCCGGCGCTGGCGGGAGACGCGGCGGAAGATCGTCGCCGAGGTTTCCGAGGTGATCCGCGACGGCGTCCGCAGCGGTCGGTTCCGGCCGATCGAGGAGGAGGTGGCCACGTTCATCGTGCTCGGCATGTGCAACTGGGTCGCCTGGTGGCCGGATCGCCAGCGCGAGGACGTCGAGGCCGTCACCCGTGGGATCGCCGACATCGCCGTCTCCGGCCTCGCGGTCGGCAGCGCGGAGGGCGCCCCCGACTCGCCCGCCGCGGTGATCGCCGCCACGCGCGAGCAGCTCGATCGCCTCGAAGCGCTGATCGACAGCTGACCCGCCCGCGGCCCGCGACCGCCGCCGCCGAATAGCCGACCTGCCCGCGAGCAGGCCACCGACTTGCGTGGGTGGTCGCGAACGCGCTATCCTCGCCGCGCTGACAAAAATGTCGAATTCTCGGCAACTACGTTGGTTCAGGACTGGAGGAGGGAAACATGGGGGTTGTCGTCGTCTACGACGCGTATTCCAGGCTCGGTGATCTGCTCGGCGAGGGGATTCGCCGCGCCCGCGCCCGCCAGACTCGGCTCGAGGTGATCGCGGTGGTCTCGCCACTGCGCTCGCTCCTCATCGGTTATGGGCTGGCCAACGCGGCGATGCTCCAGGAGACGCACGAATACGAGCTCTCCTGGGAGCTCGATCGCCGCGTCTCCTCGGTGCCCGCCGACGTTCCGGTCCGCTCCCGGATCCTGCGCGCCGGGCGTCGCCGCGTGCGCCGCGAGGTGGCGGCGCTGATGCCGGCCGAGGTGATCGGCCTCCGACTCGCGAGGTCGCCGAGACCATGGGGGTGAAGACCGAGCAGCTGCTGGAGGTTCGCCACCTCTCCAAGACCTTCCCCGGGCTGAAGGCCCTCGACGACGTCTCGCTCGAGGTCGCGCCGGGAGAGATCGTCGCCCTGGTCGGCCAGAACGGGTCGGGGAAGTCGACGCTCGTCAAGGTCCTGGCCGGCGTCCACCAGCCTGATCCGGGGGCCGAGATCGCGCTCGGCGAGGAGGGTCGCGCCGGCCTCCACTTCATCCACCAGGACCTGGGCCTGGTGGGGATGCTCTCGACGATCGAGAACTTCGACCTCGGCCGCGGCCTCGGGCGGGGGGCCCTGCTGCCGGCGCCGGTGCACGACGAGGCGCGCCACGCCGAGGAGCTGGTCGCGGGGTTCGGCGCGCGGATCGACGTCGAGGTGCCGGTCGACCGGCTGAGCGCGGCGGAGCGGACGATCGTCGCGATCGCCCGGGCCCTCGATGGCTGGGAGCACGACCGCAACGTGCTCGTCCTCGACGAGCCGACCGCCTCGCTGCACGGCGAGGAGGTCGAAAAGCTCTTCACCGCCGTGCGGCGGGTGGCCGCGCGCGGCGCCGGCGTCGTCTTCATCTCCCACCGGCTCGACGAGGTGATGGAGCTCGCCGACCGGGTCATCTGCCTGCGCGATGGCCGGCTGATCGCCGACGTGGCGCGCGGCGAGTACGACCACGACGATCTGGTCGAGCTGATCGCGGGCGAGGCGCTCACCGCGGCCGAGGAGGTCGCGCCGCGCGCCCACGGCGGGCCGGTGCTGCGCGCGCGCGGGATCGGCGCCGCGACGATCGTCGCGATGGACCTCGACCTGCACGCGGGGGAGATCCTCGGCGTCTCCGGCGTCCTCGGGTCGGGTCGCGAGGAGTTGGCGGGCGTCCTTTTCGGTGCGACCCCCGGTGAGGTGGCCTCGCTCGAGATCGGCGGCACGCCCGTCGGCCGTCTCGATCCTCGCCGGGCGATCGCGGCCGGCGTCGCCTACGTCCCCGGCGACCGCCGGCGCGAGGGCGCCGTGATGAGGCTGAGCGCGCGCGAGAACATGACCTTGCCGCGACTGCGGCCGCTGCGCCGCGCCTTCGGCCGGCTCGACCAGCGCGCGGAGCGGCGCGAGGTCGACGGTTGGGTCGAGCGGGTCGCGGTCCGGCCGGCGGAGCCGGAGCGGGCACTCGACCTCTTCAGCGGCGGCAATCAGCAGAAGGTGGTACTGGCGAAGTGGCTGCGCAACGAGCCCAAGGCGCTGCTGATGGACGAGCCCACCCAGGGGGTCGACGTCGGCGCGAAGGCGGGGATCTACGAGCTGATCGCCAACGCCGCCGCGGCCGGTGCCGGGATCCTCGTCTGTTCCTCCGACGCGAAGGAGCTGGCGCTCATCTGTGACCGGGTGTTGGTGATGCGCGACGGCGCGGTGGTCGCCGAGGTGGAGCGATCCCGGCTGAGCGAGGCGGGGTTGGTCCGCGCCGGGCTCGGCGGCGCGGTGGCGTCCGGGCAGACGAGCGAGAGGAGCTGACGATGAAGGTGATCACCATCGAGGAGCATTTCGCCACCCCTGAGCTGATCGAGGCATGGGCGGCGCTGCCTCCCGAGTACGCCGACCCGGCGGTCCCGCTCTACCGGCACGGGCCGCCGAGCGCGGCGCTGGTCGACCTTGGCGCGGCGCGGCTGGCGTGGATGGACCAGATGGGTATCGACGTCCAGGTCATCTCGTTGACGTCGCCGGGAGTGCAATCGCTCGAGCCGGCGGCGGCCGTCGAGTTGGCGCGCCGCTCCAACGACCTCCTCGCCCGGACCGTCGCGGAGCATCCGGATCGGTTCCAGGGCCTGGCGGCGCTGCCCACTCCGGACCCTGTCGCGGCGGCCGCGGAGCTCCGCCGGGCGGTCGGCGAGCTCGGCCTGCAGGGGGCGATCGTCTTCGGCCGCACGCGTGAGCGCAGCCTCGACCATCCGGCCGGCGAGCCCATCCTCGCCACCGCCGAGGAGCTCAGCGTGCCGCTCTTCCTGCATCCGCAGATCTCGCGACCGCAGGTCCGCGCAGCGCTCTACTCCGACCTGCCCCCGGGGTTCGACTTCGCCCTCGCCGGGCCGGGGCTCGGCTGGCACCTCGAGGCGGGCGTGCAGTTCGTGCGCCTCGCCCTCACCGGTGCCCTCGACCGCCATCCCGGCCTGCGGATCATCCTCGGCCACTGGGGCGACGCGATCCTCTTCTACCTCGACGAGCTCGACGTCATCCCGCGCGTCGCGCAAAGCGACTGCGCGCCGGTCTCCGAGTACGCGAAGCGTCATCTCTACGTCGCCGCCAGCGGCACCCTCAGCCACCGATACACCCGCTGGGCGACCGAAATCCTCGGCCCCGACCGGCTCCTCTTCGCCCTCGATCACCCCTTCGTCCCCCGCGCCCCCGGAGACGTAGCGAGCTTCCTCGCCGGCACCCCCCTGAGCGCCACCGACCGCGAGGGCTTCGCCTCCGGCAACTGGGAAGAGCTGGTTGGTGGCGTCAGGGGTGTCTAGTTGAGGGGGCGTGCGTGGCGGCGCGACCCCGACCCGTGCGCCCGTCCGAGATGCCGCGCGGGGCGCGTGGCGCCCGACCCCGACCCCCGCACCCGTCCGTGTCGCGCCGCGGGGCGCGTGGCCGCCCGACCCCGACCCCGCACCCGTCCGAGATGGTCCCGGGCGCCTCATGGCGCTCCTGGCAGGCTGTGAGCGCCATGAGGCGCCCGGGACGGGAGGGGGTCGTGGGGAAGGCGGGCACAGGGACGGGAGGGGGTCGTGAAAAAGACGACACAGGGA